>CAZMKA010000069.1:4625-8341 GCA_964566605.1 uncultured Saprospiraceae bacterium
TGAAGAAATGATGACTGAAATTCGTGCTATTCAAGAAGGATTACAGCCAACAGAGACATTGTTTGTTGTTGATTCTATGACAGGGCAAGATGCTGTAAATACTGCAAAGTCGTTCAACGAAGTTATTAATTACGATGGTGTAGTTTTAACTAAATTGGATGGTGATACAAGAGGAGGAGCTGCACTTTCAGTTAAGTATACAGTAGGAAAGCCAATAAAGTTTGTAAGTACAGGAGAGACTATGCAAACATTGGATGTGTTTCACCCGGATAGGATGGCACAAAGAATCCTAGGAATGGGAGATATCGTTTCATTCGTTGAAAGAGCTCAAGAGCAATTCGATGAAAAAGAAGCGAAGAAACTTGAGCGTAAGATCAAGAAAAACAAGTTTGACTTTAATGACTTTTTAAATCAGATTGCCCAAATCAAGAAGATGGGAGATTTGAAATCTTTGATGGGAATGATACCTGGACTTGGAAAGCAATTAAAAAACGTTGATCTTGATGATAGTGCATTTGCAAAAGTTGAATCTATCATACAATCTATGACACATAAAGAACGAACTTCTCCTGAAATTCTAAACATGAGTAGGAAGAGAAGAATTGCTAAAGGATGTGGAAGGAATATACATGAAATCAATATGTTTATAAAGCAATTTGATGAGATGAGAAAGATGATGAAGATGATGAGTAACACCAATGGCATGAATAAAATGATGCAAGGGATGAAAAATATGCAAGGAAGACGTTAAAAAGTCGTCATTACTGCATATGTGAGAGGTACATTTTACATTTAATTACATTAAATTAGTGCTTTATTGAAAAGACTAATTTAAATGAAGATATTTTACATTGCCTTTTTGTTTTTTCTTTCTTTTTGTGTTGTAAATGCACAGCTACCTGATGGCACTCCAGCACCACCTTGGACCCTCCAAGAATTTCAGACAGGTGAGTCTTATACTTTACAAGATTATATTGATCAAGGTATTCCAGTAATGCTAGATTTTTCTGCAACATGGTGTTCAATTTGTTGGAATTATCATAATGGACATGTCTTTAGAGATATGTATAATGAGTATGGACCCAACGGGACCGTAGAGCAAGATCGAGTAATGGTTTTTTTCATGGAAGCATTCTATGGATCAAATGATGCCTGCTTGTTAGGGGATAATCCAAATTGTAATTCTAGTACTTTGGGAGATTGGACTGCGGGAGAACCTTATCCGTTTTTTAATTTACAAACCGAGACTAATTTAGTTGACCTTTATGATATTGATGGATATCCAACACTTTACATTGTTAGTCCTCAAGGAACTTTGTTTGAAGTAGGTCCAGCTTCAAAATCAACTTGGGAAAGTTGGGTTTTCGATTCATTTACTCTGAATATTGATAGCTCAAGTGTTACCCAAGTTAGTTGTGTTGGTGAAGTTGCATCTATTGATATAAATGTTTCAGGAGGATCAGGAACGTTAAGTTATTTATGGAGTAATGGAGCAACGACACAAGATATATCTGATATTCCAGCAGGCACATATAGTGTTACTGTGACAGAGCAAAGAGGTTATTCAGTAACCAGCCAAGATTTTATTATTAACGAAAATTCGGGTGTTTTAAGTGGAGAGATTGTTCCTATAGAAATTGATTGTAATGGAGATGCCGATGGTGTACTGATAGCTGATGTAGCAGGGGGAACAGGCAGTTATACTTACTTATGGAGTAACGGAGAAATGGGTAATCAAATTGATGGTTTAAGCGGTGGTGTTTATTCCGTAGATGTTATGGATGCTAATAATTGTTTATTGACAATGACATATGAATTAGTTGAACCAAGTGAACTGGGGCAAGAAAATTCATCAATTGCTGCCAATTGTGGATTAGGGAATGGGCAAATTATGATTAGTGGAACTGGTGGTTTTATACCTTACACATATTCAATAGGTAGTCAAACTAATGTTACTGGAGTTTTTGATAATTTGACACCTGGAACTTATACAGTTGAGGTGGAAGACTTTAATAATTGTATTGTCGAAGTGGATATAGTAATAGAAGAAATAGAAGCTCCAGTTGCTATCATAAATAATGATAAATTGATAGATTGTTCAAATCCACAAATCTATATTGATGGTTTTGGATCAACAGAGGGAAATGATATTGCTTATGCTTGGAATGCACCAGCTGGAGGACAAATACTAGAAGGTCAAGGAACTCTAGAGGTGCTAATAGAAGGTGGAGGGACATATGAGTTGGTCGTTACAGATCAAGTGTATGGATGTTCTGAGTCTTTTACGATTAATGTTGAAGAAGATATTGTAAATCCAATTGCAAATGCTGGTTTAAGTCAAACAATTACCTGTGAAATAACTGAGGTAATATTGGACGGAAGTAATTCATCAGAAGATGAAAATATAACTTATTTATGGTCTACATCAGATGGTAATATTCTCAATGGAGAAAATACTAATCAAGCAACTGTTAATGCTGCCGGAACATATGAATTGTTGGTTACAAACACGACTAATGGTTGTAGTGCAAGTTCTACAGTAATAGTTAATCAAACAGCTGATTTGCCAGTCGCGGATGCAGGAGAAGAGCAGTCTATTACATGTTTAGTTAGTTCATTGATTTTAGATGGAACAGCCTCTGAAATGGGAAATGAAATAGAATATACTTGGACAACAGAAGATGGTTTTATTGTTTCAGGTGAAGAAGGCTTAAATCCAGAAATTAATCAACCAGGCAGCTATTTACTCGAGGTCAATAATACATTAACTGGTTGTGTATCTTTTTCGACTGTAATTGTAAATGATAATACGGATAAACCCAAAGCGATTATAGATGATGCTGAATTGTTAACCTGTAATTTAACAGAACAGAATTTAACTATTGAGGTAGATGCTGTTGAAGTTTCTTATGAATGGACAAGTACGGATGGCAACATTGTAAGTGGTGAAAATTCCAATATGCCTTTAATAAATGAGCCTGGCACATATACTGTTAATTATACTGATTTAGTTACAGGCTGTAATGGTATTCAAACCGTAGAAGTTAGCGAATTTATAAACACACCTTTAGCACAATTTATTCTTTTAACTGCGGGAGGAGTTCTTGTTACTGAAAATGATTCCGAAGGACAAAATAATAATTATTTATGGGATTTTGGGGATGGTAATGTATCCACAGAAGAAAATCCTGAACACGAATACGAAATTAGTGGCGATTATACAGTTTGCTTAACAGTTACGAATGAATGTGCACAAAGTCAAAGCTGTATAGAAACATCTGTCGTTGTAGGAGCTTCTTTAATTTTCTCAAATGATTTAATTGGTATTTCATGTAATGGTTTATGTGATGCCGCATGGGAAATAATACCTGAGGCCGATTTAGAGGATATAACCACTGTGGTAACTGGTTCAGATGGATTTTCTTTTACGAATGTATATGAATTCAGTGGATTATGTTCTGGAGAGTATATGGTCGAAATTACCAATCAAATAGGAGAAGTTAGTGAAGTAATTGTTGAAATTATAGAACCTTCGGAGTTGATGGTTCAAGAGTCTGAAGTTCTTCATATAGATTGTGCGAACAATGCTAATGGAAGTATTATGATAAATGCAGTAGGAGGGACCGGTGATTTGGATATCACTTGGAATACTAACGTGGTAGGGAATGAAATCAATAATTTATCTGGAGGTACTTATGAGGTTACAATAGTCGATG
>CAZMKA010000069.1:8351-15475 GCA_964566605.1 uncultured Saprospiraceae bacterium
ATTTAATGTATACTTTACACTAGAAGAACCATCGGAGGTGGAAGTTGATTTAGAAGAGATTACTAATATAGTTGATGATAAGCTGCTAGGTGCAATAGATATATCTGTAGACGGAGGAACTCCACCTTACTTTTTCTTATGGAGTAATGGAGATCAAACAGAGGATGTAGAGGAATTAGATTTTGGTCAGTACACTGTGATAGTAACTGATGCGAATGCATGTATTGATGAGTATGGGCCTTATGAAATTGAAAATTTACTGGATGTTGAGGGGCTTGATTTCCTAGAAGAAATGAAAGTTTTACCTAATCCTACAGATGGACAATTAAATGTGAATCTTGAGTTTACTAACTTCACAAAAGCAAGAATTTCTATATTAAATAAACTTGGTCAAGTTGTATTATCTAATCAGGTAGAAGGAAGTTTAATCAATAAAGAATACGATATAAATAGATTGGCTAAAGGGATGTACTTTGTTAAATTAGAAGTTGGGAATGGGGTTGTGATTAAAAAAATTATCAAGATGTAATAATAGGTTAGAGAATTAGATGTTATATTAAATAATTCCACTATATAATAATTTGACATATAAAATATTGCGTTTTTTGTTTTTAATAGGACAAAAACCTTGAAAGTTCTAAATAAAACCATATTTTTAGTCATCATTTAATTAAACCTTTGTTATGAGAACATTTTTACTACTATTTTCTTTTCTATTTTATTTCGGTTCTGCAAATGCACAAATGCCCGATGGAGCAAACGCGCCAATGTGGACTTTAGCAGATTTTCAGACTGGAGTAAATTATTCCCTACAAGACTATGTTGATCAAGGCATTCCAGTAATTCTTGATTTTTCCGCTACTTGGTGTCCGCCTTGCTGGTCATATCACCAAACACATATTTTAGCTGATATTTATGATGAATATGGTCCTACTGGGACTGTGCAAACAGATGGTGCAATGGTTTTCTTTATGGAAGGAGATTATGGAACTAACGATGCATGTTTGTTAGGTAATAGTGCGGCATGCTCAGGAAGTACAATGGGAGATTGGACAAATGGAACACCATATCCTATCTTTAATATACCAGCAAGTACTGGATTAACAGCTGCTTATCAGATTAGTTACTGGCCAACTATTTATGCTGTAAGCCCTCAGGGAACAGTATATGAAGTAGGACAAGCATCAAAATCAACTTGGGAAAGTTGGCTGTTTGAAACATTTGCCTTAGAAATTGATAATGCTCAAGTTGCTGAAATTCTTTGCCCAGAAGAAGGAGGCTCAATTGATCTTACTGTTTCAGGTGGATCAGGAAACTTATCTTACCAATGGAGTAACGGAGCAAATACACAAGATATATCAGGATTAGCCTCAGGAACATATTCAGTGGTAATAACAGAAGGAAGAGGTTATTCAATTACTCAAACATTTGAAGTTACTAACGGTCCTGAACCACTAGAAATAGTAATGGATGGTCAAAATGTAGCTTGTAATGGTAATGGAGACGGAATAGCAAATGCTACAGTTGAAGGAGGTGTTGGTCCATATACATATTTATGGAGTACAGGAGAAACTACTCCTATGATTCAAGGTCTTTCAGGTGGAGTTTATTCCGTAGAAATTTTAGATGGAAATGATTGTTTTATATCAAGTGCCATTGAGGTTGTTGAACCAGAAGTTTTAAATCAAAATACTACTCAATTCCCAACATATTGTGGTGAGGATAATGGTCAAGTGTTGATAAACGCTTTTGGAGGAACTACGCCATATATATATACATTAGATGGACAAACAAGTTCAAATAATTTATTTCCTAATGTAGCTTCTGGTGGCTATATCGCTAGTGTTGAAGATGCAAATGGATGTTTTGTTCAATTCAGTGTTTTTGTTGAAGAGATAGAAGCACCTGAAGCTGTAGCTACTGCAACAGCTCAACCTTCTTGTGATAATCCACAAGTAGAATTAAGTGGTGAAGGAACTACAACAGGTAATGTAATATATGAATGGTATTCTGATGATGGAGGAGTAATCGTTTCTGGTCAAGGAACACTTAATCCTATCGTTGAAGGAAATGGTACATATAATCTATTAGTGACAGATCAAAATTATAATTGTACCGATATAGCTTCTGTTGTTATAGAAGCTGATACAGAAATACCGACTTCGGATGCTGGAGCACCACAAACAATTACATGTGATGTTTTAGAAGTTGTTCTTGATGGATCTTTATCTTCTACAGGTGACAATTACTCCTACGAATGGTCAACATCAGATGGAAATATAATAGATGGAGAAAATAGCATTTCAGCAACTGTAAATGCAGCTGGTGAATATCTATTATTAGTGACTAACACAAACAATGGTTGTACTTCAACAGCAACAGTAAGTGTTGATCAAACTGCTGAATTACCAAATGCTGATGCAGGTTCTGCTTCCCCTATAACTTGTGAAGTAAGTACTGTTGTGCTTGATGGTTCTGCATCAGACTCAGGAGACGAGATAACTTACACATGGACTACAGAAGATGGTTCTATTGTTAGTGGTGAGAATACAACTTCACCTGAAGTTGATGCACCAGGTTCATATCTATTAGAAGTCTATAATAGTGTTTCAGGATGTGTTTCTTATTCAACTGTAGTTGTTGGAGAAAATACAACAAGCCCTGAAGGAGAAATAGCAGAGGTTGAGATGTTAACTTGTGTGCTTGAGCAACAAGCATTGGTATTGACAGTTGATGCTGCAGATGTTAGTTATGATTGGACTACTGTAGATGGAAATATTGTTGAAGGTGAAGATTCTTCTATGCCATTGATTGATGCTCCTGGTACTTATACTGTTTCTTATACAGATTTAGCTACTGGTTGTGTCGGTACACAAGAAGTAACTATTTCAGAATTTATTAATACACCAGAATCTCAATTTAGTTTTAGTGCGACACAAGCAATGTTTGAATTTACTAATGAGTCTTCAGGAAATCCTTCAACTTTTGAATGGAATTTTGGAGATGGAAACACTTCAACTGAAGAAAATCCTACTCATGAATATTTAGAAAATGGTGCGTATAATATATGTTTAAAGATAACAAACGAATGCGGTGAAAGCGAAACTTGTTCTAGTGTTACAATAGTGATAGGAGCGGATATAACTTTTAATAGTACATTGAATTCTCCTACTTGTAATGCAAGTTGTGATGGTGTTTTAGAAATTACACCAGCAGGTGCTTTAGAAGAAATTACTACAATTGTCAGTGGACCTGATGGATTTGTCGCAGAAGACGAATATGATTTATCAGGTTTATGTGCTGGTGTATACACAATAGAAATCACTAATCAAATAGGTGAAACAAATACTGAATCTGTTGAGATTTCAGAACCGGACGCTATACAAGTAGATGAGTCTGAAGTTGTTCATGTTGATTGTGCTGGAAATGCTAACGGCCAAATTACCATAGATATTTCTGGAGGAACTGGAATGTTGACGACTATGTGGGATAATGAAGAAGAAGGTCAAGTAATAGGAGGTTTATCAGGCGGTGAATTTGAGGCAACTATAGTTGATGAGCAAGGTTGTACAGAAACTGTGACATTCGTTGTTGAAGAGCCTACAGAAATCGATGTAGATGTTGATGATATTACTAATATTGATGATGATAATCCTACAGGAGCAATTGATATAACGGTAACAGGTGGAGTTGAGCCATATGATTTCTTATGGAGTCACGGTGACCAAGCAGAGGATGTTGATGGTCTTGATATAGGAGAGTATACTGTAATAGTAACAGATGCTAATGGATGTCAAGATACTTATGGACCTTATGAAGTAAAGAACTTGGTTGGAATTACAGAAATACAGTCTTTAACTAGATTTAATATTTCTCCGAATCCTACTTCTGATGAATTCGTTTTAGAACTTGAATTTAACTCAAAAACAGATGTAAATGTGTCTATTATGAATCACTTAGGTCAAGTTTTGAAGACTGAGAATATCAGTAATTCAAGCTTAAGCAAAACATACAATGTTTCAGAATTGCCTTCAGGAATCTATTTAGTTAGAATTCAAGTTGGAAATGAAATGTCAATAAGGAAGATTGTGAAGCAATAAGTAATAAATATTAATTGAAAAGGAGAAAATGTAAATATTTTCTCCTTTTTTTATCCTTTTAAACAAACGTAAATTCAGGTTTGTAATTAATAAGTAATAAAGGAGAGGACTTAGATGTTTCTCCTTTTTTTAAGAACTAAAGTTTACATTTGATCTATCGGAATTCATTAGCCTTAAAGGCTGAATCGATTGGTCATGCTTTTCTTCTCGATTATCTTTGGATAATTACTTAATTTTAACCACAATTATAAAGTGCAATCTGTATTAAAGCCATAAAATAAATATCTCTATGATCGTTTTAGTAACACATTTTATAAAAGGTTTTATTTGTCTTCTAGTTTTAAATTTCCTTGGAACAAACATCGTTTATTCTCAAGTTGAAATTAAAGATTCTGTTGTAACTTGGAGACACCATGCTTTTGATTTAAATCCGGATGGAAGTATAAATACTTTCACGACTGCTGATGATGATATACAAGAAGTCACATTTAATGTCAAGGTAATAGAGAATAAATTAATAAGACTAGTTTTACTTCCAGAATATGGAGGCAGAGTCCTTTCATATTACTACAAGCCCACACAACACGAATACTTATATCAAAGTGAATGCGGATCTGCATATGGCATTTATAATGATATTTTTTACTATGATTGGTTAATGGTTTACGGTGGGATTTTTCCCACATTTCCTGAGCCCGAACATGGTAAAACATGGTTTCTGCCTTGGGATTTTTCGATCATAGAAGAAAGTAGTGAACAAGTTACTATTCGTATGGAATATACAGATGATACAGAATATGATAGTGCTCCGTGGAATTATAACAATGGAATTACTAATCTTACATGTCAAGTCGATGTCAGTGTTTACGAAAATACTTCCTTATGGGATTTTGATGTGAAGTTGATAAATGATAAATCGACAAGCGTGAATTACGAGTATTGGACTTGCACGACCCTTGCACCTGGCTCTGATCCTGAGGATACTGGAACTCCTTTAAATACAGAAATCGTTATTCCTGTTGAGAAGTATTTTGCTGCATGGAGTCCAGGTGGATGGATTGGTAATAATAATCAAGTCTATGATTTTGATCAGATTAATGATTTTGAGGAATGGCAAAATATGGGTATTGCTTATGCACATGAGTTTGAAGGAAAATATTGGGGAGTAATAAATCACGAAAACGAGGAAGGAATCTTTAGACTGTCAGAAAATACACAGACCAAAGGAGTTAAATTATGGACTTGGGGAAAAAATAATATTGATAACGATTTATATGACTGGAGTAATGAAGGTGCTGATAATTACGTAGAATTGTGGGCTGGTGTTTCGGATGCATTTTTCATTGATGCTATTATCCCAGGTAATAGTGAGAAGGAGTGGAAGGAGACATATTGTGCCACTGTAAATATGCCTGCCATATGTGAAATAAATAATTTTGGAGCAGTAAATATGGTGTGGGATAACGGATCAAAAGAATTCTCATACTATCTAAATACATTCCATTCCGACCAAGTATATACTGTAAATTTAAACATAGAGGGAAATGGAGTGAGTCAAGAGATTACTAGTCATTCCGTAGATTTTGAAGAGCTAGGACAAGGCATTTCTTATTTCTTGGGACAATTTGATTTTCAAAGCGGTGAATATTCTGTGTATTTTGATTTAATAGATACCAATGGAGATGTAGTGTTAAATTGTGTTGATAATATTGTTATTAATACTGAAACAAATATTGATGATGAAGAAAAGGAAGAATTATCGTTAAGGCTTCTTGCGAATAATGAAGTATTAATGGAAATGGAAATATTGCGTTATTATGAATATAAGGTTTACAGCGTGAATGGTCAATTGGTAACTCAAGGCTCTTTTTATGATGAATCAAAAAGCATAACAATCCCATCAAATGGACTTTACATCGTTTCTGTGGAAGCCCTGAATCAACAATATAATGCAAAAATATTTATTCCTTAATTTTTGGGCTAGAGCCCAAAAAAAATAAATCCAGACATTAAAATAACATAACGATTTAAAAAATATTCTAATTAGAAGTGAGTTTAATTTAAAGCAATAAAATTTTTAAGATTTGAAAGTGAAAATATTGTTATTCGCCTTGGTTTTATTGGCGGCTTCATATTTATTAATTTCTTATAAAATAATTCAGAATAGTTTTTTACATGATAATCTTAAAAATGATGCTGTTTTCAACTCGATTGCTTGGAAGAAGGGTAATCCTAGAGAACAAGGCCAAATGGTTAATGACTTAATTGAAAATCATAAGTTTTATGGCTTAACGAAAAAGGAATTAGTGGAATTGCTAGGGAGTCCTAGGGATTCTGTTACTTATAGATTATATCCTGAAGGACCTGAAAGATACAGTTATGTTGTTGATAAGGGTCATGCTTATATTTATGATTTCAACATATTTTTTGATACTTTAGGCCTTGTAGATGATGTTTTATTTGATGACTAGCCTTTTTTTGCTCTTATCTAGAATTTTGGCATCTTAGATTTTTAAAAATTCAATTTTTAACCTATGAAACTTAGACTTTTAATTCTTATTTTTTGTATGTTTTCTTTCATATCAAATGCACAATTTACTGCTGATGCATTTGTTAGTAAGGGTATTGCATTGCATGATAGTGGGGAATACGAAAAAGCAATAGAGGCTTATAAAAAAGCACTTGCTATTGAACCAAAGTCTGCCTTGATTAACTACGAAATTGCTTTAAGCTATTATGCAATGGGAAAATACAAGAAGTCAATAAAGTATTCGAATAAAGTATTGAAAGGAGATAGTCCTCACAGGCTTAGTGCTTATGTTGCAAAAGGTAATTCTCTTGATATGCTTGGTAAAACCAAGCAATCGATCAAAGTGTATAACGAAGGGATAATGCAAACAGGAGGACATTATTTGTTGTGCTATAATTTAGCTATTAATTATTATAAAAAGAATGATAATGACAACGCTGAGAAAAATGCTATTGCGGCTATTGACAATAATTTAAATCATGGCAGTAGTCATT
>CAZMKA010000069.1:15485-17457 GCA_964566605.1 uncultured Saprospiraceae bacterium
AGGCGCCGTCAGTAGCTTCCTGCTTACGGATATAGTAGTCATTTAATGCTTGCAAATATTAATTATGCGAAGTCCAATAAAGTTAAAGCTATTTTAGCTTCACACTTTTTTCTTCTTTTAGAACCCGATTCTTATAGATCAAGTGAAGCTTATGAAATTCTAGTTAATAGTTTTAATAATAATGTCAGTCAAAACAAAGATGATTCGAATTCAATAAATATAGTTTTATCTGAAGGAACTATGTCCAAAGAATTTGGAATGCATGAAATGATGGTTTCTTTAATGACAGCATCAAACATGTCAGAAGAAAACCAAGGTAAGTCACAGACAGAATTGTTTATAGAAAACAATGAGTCATTATTTAAAATGCTGTGTGAAGATGAAGCGAAATCGAATATATGGTATGACTTATATATTGATTTTTATAAAGATTTAGTGGAAAGTGAGCATTTCAAAACATATATGCACTTTATCCAACAATCCTTTAACGAAGAATCAAAAGAATGGCTTAAGCAAAACGAATCAAAGGTCGATGCTTTTCGTAATTGGATGAATCAAGATTAATACAGATTGCACTTTCTTTTAGATGATTCAATCTGTATTATGTCAATTCTGTTTTAAAACATCGCCTATTTCAAGTTTGTAAAAGCTTAGCTTTCTGCCTTGTAGTTGATTTCTTAAAACAGAATTGGAATAAGTTTTTGCACAAGTTTGAATATGAAGTATAAATAAAAAGAGGTTCAAACTTTAATTTGAACCTCTTAGCTATTGTGGCATCCTAATTTAGGTTATTTTAGGAATGAATAGGCTTAATTAGTAGTTAGTGTGTATTCACTGTGCTTCTTCCATCGAGTTTGAATGACTTTTGGTTAGGTTCTCTTGTACATTGTAAGGTACCGATTCAAACTCTGAAAAGAATCTATTAAACTTAGCTCTGCCTTGAGAAATTGATCGCAGGGTTGAGGAGTATTTGTATAATTCAGCTAATGGCACTTTAGTGATAATCTTTTGATAATGTCCAGTAGCATCCATGCCTTGTATTACGGCACGTCTTGTTTGTAAATCGCCCATTATGTCTCCCATGATACTACTATCGCATAATATTTCGAGTTGATATATAGGTTCAAGTAGTTGTGGTCCTGCTTCTTTAAATGCATTTTTGAAAGCGGCGCCAGAAGCAAGCATAAATGCCATGTCGTTACTATCTACACTATGCATTTTACCGTCGAATATACAAACACGTATATCTTGGCATCTACTTCCAGTTAATGGTCCTTCTTCCATCTTCTGCATGATACCTTTTTTTATAGCATTAATGTATTTCGCATCTATAGAACCACCAACTATACACCAGTAAAATGCTAAGTGGCCGCCCCAAGGTAATTCTTCAATAATTTTTTTACGAACAGTTAAACCTCTGGGGTCTGCCATATTATCAAAGTAGGGTTCAATTCTCATATGAACCTCAGCAAATTGTCCTGAGCCTCCACTTTGTTTTTTGTGACGATAAAAACTGATTGCTTCGTTTGTAATGGTTTCTCGATAAGGAATTTTTGGTTGTTCGAAATTCATCGAAATGCCATTTACTTTTTCAATTCTATAGCGAAGAATGTCAAGGTGTAATTGACCTTGGCCATGAAGAAGTGTTTGTTTCAATTGAGCTGATTGTTCCACTTTCAAGGTAGGATCTTCCTCTTCAATTTGATGAAGTGCTTTCATTAATTTCTCCATGTCGCTTTTGCTAGGAGGCGTAACCGCAGTTCTAATTCGACTTCCAGGAAAATTAATCTTTTTTATTTCTCTGTCTGTGCCTTTAGTATTTAGGGTATTGTTGGAATGTGAGTTTTTTAATTTTAGAGTTACCCCCAAATCGCCTGCTATGAGGTGGTCAACGGTTGTCCTTGTCTTTCCTTCCGTTGTGTAAATTTGATTGAGACGTTCAGTTTCTCTTGTTGTATGATTAACTAATTCG
>CAZMKA010000070.1:0-17376 GCA_964566605.1 uncultured Saprospiraceae bacterium
AACACTTTAGAATTTTCCCTATTTCAAATTGGACAGAACTTGATGTTTGGCAATATTTAGCTAAAGAAAAAGTTGATCTTCCTAGTTTATATTTCGCTCACGAAAGAGAGGTTATTAATAGAGACGGAATCTTACTTGCTGATTGTGATTACATCCCTAAAAAAGATGGAGAAACAGTCTATACTGAAAAAGTTAGATGTCGTACTATTGGTGATATGACTTGTACTGGTGTGTGGGCGAGTGATGCTGAAACAGTAGAAGATATCATTAAAGAGATTGCTACTACAAGAATGACAGAAAGAGGAGGAAGAACAGATGATAAGAGAAGTGATACAAGTATGGAAGACCGTAAGAAACTAGGTTATTTTTAATATTTCTTTTGGGGTTGAACCCCAAAAAATGTACTTATGAAAATACAAATGGTTGATGTCAAGAATCAATATCTTCACATTAAAGAAGATATAGATAATGCTATTCAAAGTGTTATTGATTCAACAGCATTTATTAACGGTGCAGCTGTAAAAGAATTCAAAAAGAACTTCGAAGAATATCTTAAAGCAGATACGGTTATTCCGTGTGCTAATGGAACAGATGCTCTTCAAATTGCAATGATGGCTTTGGGCTTAAAGCCCGGAGATGAAGTTATTGTTCCTGCTTTTACTTATGTCGCAACTGCTGAAGTTATTGCGTTACTTAATTTAGTACCCGTAATGGTTGATGTAGATCCGTTTACTTTTAACCTTTCTCTTAAGAATCTAAAAGGTAAAATTACGGATAAAACAAAAGCGATTGTTCCCGTTAATTTATATGGCCAATGTGCCGATTTATATAATATTAAAAAGTTTGCTGAGGCAAATAATATTTACATTATAGAAGATAATGCACAAGCTATAGGAGCCGATTTTATTTTGCCGGATGGATCCAAAGTAAAAGCTGGATTAGTTGGTGATATTGGCACTACTTCTTTTTATCCTTCCAAAAACTTGGGAGCATATGGTGATGGTGGAGCTTGTTATACCAACAATCCTGAAATAGGTGAAAAAATAAGAATGGTGGCGAACCATGGACAATCCAAAAAATATGTCCATGATATTATTGGTTGTAATAGTAGGCTAGATTCTATTCAAGCTGCAATTTTAAATGTCAAACTAAAACATTTAGATAATTATGCAATTGAAAGAAATAAAGTAGCAAACTATTATGATGATAAATTCAAAAATATTGATGAATTAAATATTCCTTTTAGAATGGAAAATTCAACACATGTTTTTCATCAATACACATTAAAAGTTAAAAACGGAAAAAGAGATCGTTTAAAAAGCTATTTAATGGATAATGGAATTCCATCCATGATTTATTATCCTATTCCTCTTTATAATCAAAAAGCTTTTTCTTCTAGTGAGACATTACCAGTTACAGAAGAGCTTTGTAATGAAGTTTTATCATTACCTATTCATACGGAAATGGATGAAGTCCAACTTAATTATATTTCCTCTAAAGTAATTGAATTTTTCAATTGATTAATGTATTATTAATCGCTTATTATTGGCCTCCTTCAGGAGGAGGAGGAGTACATAGGTGGTTAAAAATGTCTAAGTATTTTCCTTATGATAAAATGAATTTATTCGTTTATACTCCGGAAAATCCTGAATATCCAGCCGTCGATAATTCATTAATTGACCAAGTCCATAAGGATATAAATATAATTAAATACCCTATTACAGAACCTTATTCTTTCTATAAGAAATTTACAGGAAAGAAAAAAGATGAAAAAGTTTATTCAGGATTTATTAATGATAAAAAATCTTGGAAACAAAATCTCGCAGTATGGATAAGAAGTAATTTTTTTATTCCCGATGCACGTTTTATGTGGATTAAACCATCAATTAAATTTCTTAATAAAAAAATAAAGGAAAATAATATTGATGTTGTTATTTCAACAGGTCCTCCACATTCTATGCACCTAATTGCTGATGGGCTTAAAAAAAATAATCCTAGTTTGAAATGGATTGCAGATTTTAGAGATCCTTGGACGAACATCGATTTTTACAAACAGCTTAAGTTGACTAATTGGGCGGATAAAAAGCACCATAGACTTGAAAAGAAAGTTGTTGAATCTGCCGATAAAATTGTTACCATTGGTTGGACGATGAAAGAAGAGTTTAAGGAAATTGGAAATAGAGAAGATATTGAAGTTATAACCAATGGTTATGATCATACTGATTTTGAAATTCAAAGTGAATCAAGTGATGTGTTTAACATAGTTCACCTTGGATCATTAAATGAAGATAGAAATCCTAATGTTTTATGGAAAGCATTAGATGTATTAAATCTAAAAGATGAATTAAAGGTTGATTTAATTGGTAATGTTGACCGATCTGTTAAAAAATCAATTGACGATTATTCTTTAAAAAACCTAGTCAAGGTTAAAGGGTTTGTTGCACACAGTAAAGCAATTCAACTAATGAAAAAAGCACACGTCCTTTTACTTGTAATTAATAACTCACCGAATAGCAAAGGAATTTTAACAGGAAAAGCATTTGAGTATCTTGGTGCAAAGAAACCAATAATTTGCATTGGTCCTAAAGAAGGCGATGTAAGAAAATTATTAGCTGATTTTAAACAAGCGTATTATATTGAATATTCTGATGTAGAAAAATGTAAAGAAGTTATTCTTAATGTACTTAAACCATCTACTGAATTATTGTCTGTAGATACATTTAAATATAGTCGAAAATCTTTAGCATTGGATTATTTTAAATTAATTGAAAGCTGCCTGAATTGAAGAAAATAATTGCAATTGTTGGTGCTAGACCACAATTTATAAAGCACTATCCTTTCGAACGTGAAGCATCTAAGTGGTTTGATTTAAAAACAATTCATACTGGTCAGCACTATGATGAAAATATGAGTGCTGTTTTCTTTAATGAGCTAGGTATGAAAGCACCTGATTATTTATTGAACTTAGGAGGTGGAAGCCATGGTTTACAAACTGGCAAAATGATGATTGATATTGAAGAAATCATTTTAAAAGAAAAACCCGACGCCATTGTAGTTTATGGTGACACAAATTCGACATTAGCTGGAAGTCTAGTTGGTGCTAAATTACATATTCCTATTTATCACATTGAAGCTGGCTTAAGATCTTATAATAAAGACATGCCTGAGGAAATAAATAGAATTCTTACCGATCATATTTCTTCTCTTTTATTAGTACCTAGTCAGAAATCTGTTGACAATTTACTTAAAGAAGGGATTGATAAAAATGTACATATTGTTGGAGATATAATGAAAGATCTTTTATTGCTTTTTAAGAATAGTGAGTTACTTAAAAAGCCTTCAATAAAAGATAATTATTATTATGTAACATTACATAGACCATATAATGTTGATAAAGAAGATAGACTAAAATATATTCTGGATGCTTTAGCTAAACTTGATAAACAAGTTGTTTTTCCCATGCATCCTAGAACAAAAAATAAATTAAAGGAATTTAATATTGATATATCTGATAGTCGATATAATAATATTTCCATTATTGATCCACAGTCCTATAAAGAAAATCTAAGCTACTTATATTATTCTTCAGCTTTGATTACAGATAGTGGTGGTATGCAAAAAGAGGCTTATTGGTTGGAAAAACCTTGTATAACTATAAGAACAGAAACAGAATGGGTGGAGACGTTAAGTAAAGGAGCAAATACATTACTATTCGATGATCTATCTTCTATGAATAGTGTATTAAAGAATAATAATATTTCATACAATGATTCCTTGTATGGTTCTGGAAATGCTTCACAGTTAATTTGTAATAAAATAAAAGAGGATTTAGCATAATGAAAAAATTTGGACTAATTGGCGCTGCTGGATATATTGCTCCTAGACATATGAAGGCGATTAAAGATACTAATAATGAATTAATTGCAGCAATGGATAGAAATGATTCCGTTGGGATTATTGATAGCTATTTTCCTGATGCGGCATTCTTCACTGAGTTTGAAAGATTTGATAGACATGTTGAAAAGATCAAAAGAAACGGTGAGCCAATTGATTATCTTAGTATCTGTAGCCCAAATTATTTGCACGATGCTCACATACGATTTGGGCTAAGATATGGTAGTGATGTAATTTGTGAAAAACCAATTGTTTTAAATCCATGGAATATAGATGCACTTCAAGAAATTGAAAAAGAAACGGGTAATTCTATTTATAATATTCTCCAATTAAGACTTCACAAAAGTATTATTGAATTAAAAGAAAAAGTAGAGAATGGTCCAAAGGATAAAATCTACGATTTTGATTTAACTTATCAAACATCAAGAGGTACTTGGTATTATACTAGTTGGAAAGGTGATGTTAATAAATCTGGTGGTATAGCAACGAATATTGGAGTTCACTTTTTTGATATGTTGGGTTGGATCTTTGGAGATATTAAACAGAATGTGGTTCATCTTCATACTCATGATCGAGCTGCTGGTTATTTAGAATTCAAACAAGCACGTGTGCGTTGGTTTTTAAGTATAAATTATGACACACTCCCTGAAGAAGTAAAAGAAAGAGGTCTTAGGACATATCGTTCAATGACAATTGATGGGGAGGAAATTGAATTTAGTGGAGGCTTCACGGAATTGCATACTGAAAGCTATAAAGGTATACTTAATAATAATGGATATCCTATAGAAGAATCAAGAAAAGCAATTGAGCTTGTTTATAATATTAGACATCAAGAGGCAATTGGTTTAAAAGGAGAATATCATCCTTTTTGCAAAAAACAAATCGTTAAACATCCGTTTAAAAAGTAGTGAAGAAAGTCTTGGTTATTTTAGATAATGATTTAATTAATGACGGAAGGGTCCTTAAAGAAATTGATATTTTAAAAAAGGCAAATTTTGATTATCGAGTTTTATGTTATGATTATGGTAAGAATTATAATGATGATAAATCAATAGTCAGAATTAAAAATGGAAAATTTCTCAAAAACAAATTACAAGCATTTGTTAATTCGATTCCTTTGATTACTAATATTTGGGCATCCAAAATTAAGCAAGTTCTTAAAACCTTTGAGGCAGATATAATTCATATTCATGACTTGTATATGATGCCTCCAGTTCAAAAGGCAATTAAGAAGAATTTAGTTAAAGCTAAATTGGTACTAGATCTACATGAGAATTATCCATATGCTATTTATAATTATCAATATGCTTCTCATTTTTTAAAAAAGCACCTTGTTTTACCTCGATTGTGGAAGAAGAAAGAAAGAAGTATATTAAGTGCAACTGATGGGTTAATCGTTCTTGATAAAACCTTTGGAGAACAATTAAGTACAAAATATCCCGAATTAAAAAAGAAACAATTTTTAGAGTTTCCGAATTATCCAGATTACTCAAAACTTGTTGCTCAAGAAAAAATAGATTTTAGCATTGACGAAAATACCATGTTGTATTTTGGTGGTGTCGCAAAATCAAGAGGTATTTCTGAAAGTATACAAGCATTTAATAAAGTGAATACTAAGCTAAAAAACAGTAAATATTTAATTATTGGCCCTGTCAATAAAGCGTATAGAAAAGAGTTTTTTGATTTACTTAAAGGAAATAGTAATATCCAATATATTGATTGGATTAATATAAAACAGCTTTCTGCTGTTATGCAAAAATGTAAATTTGCCATAGCACCGTTTTATGTTAATCCTCAAATTGAATCAGGAATAGCAAATAAAATTTTTCAATATCTATATGGAAAACTTCCTGTCATTGTTTCGAATGCACGACCAATGGCAAATCTTATCACTAAATATAATTGTGGCTCTGTTTTTAAAAACAATGATGAAATGCACGATGCAATTCATACATATTTCTCGAATACAGAACTTTGTAAAGAACATGGACTAAATGGTCATAAGGCAATTATTGACAATTATAATGCTGACAAATTTGAAAAACAATTTATAAGCTTTTATGAATCTTTTTAATAAGATATTAAAGCTTACAGGCTCTAAAGGCTCCTTTAAAAGGAACACTATAATTATGTCTAGTGGGGCAATGGTTAATATTCTAGTCTCGATAATATTTTACCCTGTTGTCACTAGACTTTACAGTGAAGAAGATTTTGGTAATTATGGACTTCTTTTTTCAGTAATTACAACGCTAGGTTTAGTTGCCACACTTTTATATCCTACAGGTCTAGTAATTCCTAAATTTAGAAAGCAGTTTTATTCTTTATTAAAATTGTGCTTTATATTAACAGGACTCTCTACAGCAGTCATCTGCCTTTGGATTCTTTTGTTTAAGCAGTCGTTTTTATTTGTTTTTAAACTTTATAATGTAGAGGAATATCTTTTTTTAATACCTATAGGAGTAATATTAGTTTCATTAAAAACGATTTTATTAAACGTTAATGTTCGTAAAAAACTCTTTAAAGAAAACGCATTCTCTAATGTTTTAGCAGGTTCTTCTTTAAAGTTCTTTAATGTGCTTTACGCTTTAAGTATTACTGCAAGTTCGTTCGGTTTATTAATTACACATTTCGTTTCTATAATAATACAAGTTGTTACTTTAGGGTTAAACAAAATGAAATTAGATATTCGTGCAGCATTACGATCGGATAAATCTGATTTATTAAAAGCTGCAAAAGAATATAAAAAATACCCACTTAATCTTTTACCTGGAAATATAATTAATAAATATACATCTGACTTGCCTATTCTCTTACTAGGAGTTTATTTTGATGCGGCTTTGGCTGGTGCATATGTTCTTGCTAATAGCATACTTAGTATTCCTTTAAATGTGCTTGGCGTTTCTATGTCAACTGTCTTTCTTCAAAAGAGTAATGAACTACACATTTATAATCCGGAAAAATTAGCCTCGTTCACTAGAAAGCTAAATCATAAAATGGCATTGTTAGGAACATTAGCATTTGGCTTTATTTTCGCATTTGGAGACTATGCTTTTTATTTAGCATTCGGAAAGAAATGGTTAGTTGCAGGATCAATAGCTTCTATACTTTCCATATATTTTATTATTAAACTAGTGTCTGGGCCTCTTGCAGTTGTTTTTCGCTCTGTCGGAAAAGAACAATATTCTTTATATGCAAGTATGGTACTTGGTATACTAAGAACAGCAGGTTTGTATCTTGGTTTTTATTATCAAAGTTTCACAAAAGCAGTACTCTTTTTCACCATAGGAAGTATGATAGGATATTTATTCACCTTGATTCTTGTTTATAAAGCTACAAACCTACCTGCATTCAAGATTGCTTTTGAAATAGTTTGCATTGTTTCTATAGGCTTTCTTATGTTCTATTTACTTAGAATCGGAATAGATCGATTATTTAACTTTCAATCTTTGATAGTTGAATAATTGGCTTCTATATTTATTAAGTAAAGTTTTATTTTTCGTCTCGCCGAAGTTTATTACTAATCTACTTCATAAAAAATATTTTAATAAAAGCACATTTAAAGTTTCTAATCTAAGTATTGATGGCGCTATTCGTATTAACGAACCCAAAAGATTAATATTAGGTGACAACTGTTCTTTCAAAGGAAATAGCTTTATTGATTGCGAAGGTGGAATAGTGCTTGGTAAAAATGTAAAATTAGGTAGAGGTGTAAATATATTGTCAAGGAATAATTCTGATTTTGGCCCTGTCGTTGTTTCACCAAATACTAATATTAATGACAATTCAGTAATCCCACCGAATAGTTTAATTGGTGGTGAATTCGAAAAGCTCAATTTTTATTCCGACAACAAAGAGCTTGTTTTTATTGTAGGAACAGGACGAAGTGGTACAAATGCAATCGCTTCATTTATTAATAATGAAGTTGATGCTGTTTGTTTTCATGATCCTTTTCCTCATATAAGTTTTTGGACTTCCGATTTTCTTTATGGGAAACTAAGTGAGAGTCAACTAGAGGAAAAGATAAAGTTTCTTTATAATTCTATCGACGCCCAACCATTTAATTTAGTCGGTCAGTCAGATCAAAAATTTGGTGGCATTATTCCAGTTCTACACAAGCTTTTTCCTCATGCAAAATTTTTATGGGTTTTAAGAAATGGTGTCGATTTCGTAAATAGTGCGTATCCAAGAGGATGGTATAGAAATTCTGAATTTGGATATTCAGAAAATATTAATGAATTTTTTTCTGCACAAGCAGTTCCTTCTCATATGCATGCATTAAATAGGATAAATGGGCATTCTTTAGGCTTGTTTGATGAGATTTCTTGGAAAGAGATGTCTGCTTTTGAAAGATGCTGCTGGTACTGGTCTTATTGGAACAATAAAATTGAGTCAGATTTAAATAATATACCGTCTCATTTAAAAATGAAATTAAAGTTAGAAGATCTTTCTTCTAGCACAGAAAGCTTAATGAAATTTTTGAATCTAAAAAGTAAAGCAAAAGTTAATGTAACAAATGCAGCTAAATATACAAAGCTAAGTTTCAACGATTGGAATGAAGAGATGAAAAGTAGTTTTAAGCTTCATTGTGGAAATGACATGAATAAATGGTACGCAAACTAATGAAGTGTGTACTAATCGGAAATTCAGTATCACTTAGAGTTCGCCCTAAACTAGAAAGCGAAGAAAACCTTGTTTTTGGAAGTTTACTTAACGGACAAGAACTAAAAGATGGTTCTATATTATCCGTAAAGAATTTTGGATTTTCAAGATTACTAATTACTGAAGCTTTTAAACAAAAGGATATTTATATAAGAGAGTTTCCAGATCTATTTATTATAAATATTGGTTGTGTTGATGCTCCATACAGAGATATTTCTCTTTGGATTTCGAATATTATTTTTTTCAGAAAGAACTCAATATTCTACAAGCCAATTAGATTTTTATATGATGCAATAATAAAAAGATACAGTAATTTTTTTGTGTACGCCCGTTTTTTAAAACCATGGGTTTCTAGAAAGAGTTTTAAATTTCACTTTGATGGTTTACTTACTTCCTTGAAGAAAGAAACAAATGCTAAAATTATTGTTCTAGGAATTAATTCTGGTAATTCTATCATTGATAAAAAACTTCCTTATACATCTAAACAAATTAGTGTGTATAATTCAATTTTAAATGAACTTACTGAAATACATAATGTAGATTTTGTTTCTGTTTCAGAACTTAACTCTACGGATCATTTTCCTGATGGTGTTCATTACAATAACTTGGGTCATAGAATAATTTCACAAAAAATCTTGAATATTATTTAGGATGAATGTTTCTGAAATATTCAACGACGTGTTAAAAACAGCTGAAAAAAATGACTTTTCAAGTTATGATATTAGTGACTTACATAAAACCACTATTAGCAGGCTAGGTTCAAAAATATCGAACTTGTCAATCAAGAAGATCGTAATGAAACCTTATGATATATTAATAAAGAATTTCCCAAGTCTTATAAGATTTTTTGTTAAAGATAAGTATTTTAAATATCCACAAGGAGTTGCCATGACAATTCGTGGTTTGATTGGATATTATAATAAAACATCTCAAGAAGAGTATTTAGAAAAAGCAATCTCTTTAGGTGATTGGTTAATTGATAACTCTTCTGCAAAAGATGGCAACATGGGGTGGGGCCAACCTTTTATCTGGTACTCAAGAATGATTTTCCCTGCTAATACACCAAGGGCAACTGTTAGTTCTCAAGCAGGCTGGGCATTTATAGATTTGTATGAAGTTACTTCAAATAAAAAGTACCTTAACGTTCTTGAAAAAATTTATAAATGCTTTCGAGATGAATTTAATTATGAACTTAAAGCAGACGGTTCATTTTGCTTAAGTTACACTACTGTAGACAAGTATCATATTCACAATTCCAATGTATTAGCTAGTTCCATGCTTGCAAGAACGGCTAATTTAATTGGCAATAAAGAAATTAAAGATTTCGCAACACGTGCTACATCTTTTACTTTGAATCATCAAAACGAAGATGGTTCATTTTATTACTGGGCACCACCAAATAAATTAGCTCATAAAATTGATCATATTCATACTGGTTTCGTATTGGAAAGTTTAGAAACGCTTCAGTTCGATTTACCTGAATTAAATATTAGCCAAGCTTATAGTAAAGGCTTAGATTATTATTATAAGAATTTATTTAATGGCGTCTTACCAAAAATAGATATCCATAAAACGTATCCTATAGATATTCAAAGTTGCGCTCAAGCTCTAATAACTTTTGCTAATACAAGCAATAAAGAATATAGAGCAAAAGCAAAACAAATTTTAAACTTTACGCTAGATAAATTTTACCTTATATCAAATAAACATTTTGCTTACCAGCAAATATCCGAATCTTCCAAAATCGATAAAAACTACTATTATAGATGGGGTGATTCGTGGATGTTAAAAGCACTGCCTAATTACTTAGATTAATGATAAAGAAATTTAAAAATTTATTAGTTAGAAATGAAATCATTAAGAAGATTAATGATTTAGATATTCTTCGAAGTGGAGTAGATGATGAAGGCGATGCATTTGTTGTGTTAAAAAATGGAACAAAGTTTTATGGTCCACAACGAAAATATAATCGTGATAAATATCTATATAAATTACTTAAAAGTAGTACGAAAGAAGTTTTGAAAAGTGAGGCAATTCAAGTTGCTATGGATGTTGTTATCCGCTATGTAGAAGGTGGATTAAAATACGGCGGACCAAAAAAACAAAGCTATTACAAAGTTAAAGAAGGTGACCACGTTGCGGAAATGGGTGCTTATCAAGGATTCTGTTCTTTGAAATTAGCACAGCAAGTAGGACCTTCGGGAAAAGTTGTTTGTATAGAACCAAATAGAGACAACTTTAGATTACTTAAAAAGAACATGACACAAAATGGATATAAACATGTTCATTTAGTAAATTATGGTGTTTGGGATTCCGATAAATTATTAAGCTTCAATATTAAAAATAGAGATGGACAATCCTCTAGTATTGAAATGAACTATACTGACAGTGATGTTTATAAAATACAAGCAAAAACACTAGATAATATCTTTAGTGAAATTAATGTATTTCCTTCTGATTTTGTAATCGTACAATTAAATGGTGCAGAAATAAACGCTTTAAAAGGATTAAATAATTTAAGTCCAAAACACTTTGCAATTGCAGCTCGATATGATACAAAAGGAGTTGATGCAGCAATTGAAATAAGAGATTTCTTAATCAATAAAGGATATAATAGCAATATAGTTAATGAAGATTATGTATTTGCTAGCTTAAATAATGAATAAATTGCAAATCAATATTCCTTCTTTTTCAACTAATGAAATGCAATATGCAATCCATTGTTTGTTTAAAGAATTTTTAGGCATTGATTATAATTTAATTATAGATGATCTTTCAACAGATACAATTATAAAATTTGGTGATTCTAAATTTGTCATTAAGAATGCTTTTTTTAAACCAAACTTTATTCCTGAAAATTATTCAATAAATCATTTACCTGAACCTATTGAATCGAATTGTGAAATTGCAAATAGTCAATTTGAATATATTTCATTATTTGGTAACAATAGAATAAGTAAAACAAGCAATGAAATAATTATTGAATCCGACTTTATTGCTGGTGCATTTTTTATGTTGTCTAGATGGGAAGAATTGGTAAATAAAACGAAGGATACCCATGATAGAGCACTAAATGAATTTAGTGCAGTTTCTAACTATATAAGAAGACCTATCGTAAATGAATATGTTGAAATTATATGGTCTTCACTTTTAGCATTAGGATATAAAGGCACAAGAAAAGAAAGATCTTTCACTATTATACCAACTCATGACATTGATCATCCTTTGAAATGGTATAAAGCAAATGATAAATTGAAATCAATTGCAAGATCAATCGTTTCACTAAAGTTTTCTGACTTATTAGTAGATTTAAAATACATGTTGAGTGGAAAAGATGTATATGATGTTTATGATAAACTAATTTACAAAGCAGACGAAATAAATAGTAAAGCGCGGTTTTATTTCATGTCTGCTAAAAAGGCAAAATTCGATGATGGATATAATATCTTTAATAAGCGTATACAATCTATTCTCAATAAAATAATGTCAGCTAATCATGTTATAGGATTTCATCCATCTTATAATACGAAAACAAACTTTCAACTCTTCATTAATGAAAAACAAAATATAGAGAAAGCTATAAATAAAAGGATATATGAGGGGAGACAGCATTATCTTAGATTCAAAATGCCTGACACATGGAAAATGTGGGATGCTAACAATATGAAAATCGATTCTACATTAGGATATGCCGATTGTGCAGGATTCCGATGCGGAGTTTGTTATGATTTTCCAGTATATGATTTAGTGGAAAGAAAGATGCTAACTTTATTGGAACGTCCTTTAATTGTAATGGAAGTTACATTGAAGAGTTATGAAAAACTCAACGCAGCAAACGCAGTATTACTAGTTAAAAAGCTTAAAGATGTTGTTAGAAAATACAAAGGTAATTTTGTTTTTTTGTGGCACAATTCAGCAATTAATACTGCTGAATGGAAAAGTTATCTTCCGGTTTTTAATGAAATGTACATACTTGAATCTTAGGTATAGTTAGATTTTGATAAAAGGAATTGTGAAAAGTAGGATTGAAAGGAACGTTAACAAGGATCCTAGGGTTTGTTTCAGAGGAATATCCCCAAATGATTCGTTTTTGAAAACTTTGGGCTTAAAGCCCAAAACCAAATGTAGGAATAACAAAAATATACTCAATAAATATAAGTAAATTTGAGGCTTGAACTCATAAATTAGATTAATGGAAAATACAGAATTATTAAGGTTTACAACTGCAGGTTCAGTTGATGATGGAAAATCCACGCTGATAGGAAGATTACTTTATGATAGTAAATCTATTTATCAAGATCAGTACGAGACAATCGCAAAGGTTAGTGAGAAGCGAGGTGAAGAAGGCGTTAATTTAGCATTATTAACTGATGGTCTAAAAAGTGAGAGAGAACAAGGAATTACGATCGATGTTGCTTATCGTTATTTTTCTACTCCGAAAAGAAAATTTATAATTGCTGACACTCCTGGGCATATTCAGTATACACGTAATATGGTAACGGGCGCATCAACAGCGAATGTGGCTCTCATATTGGTTGATGCAAGAAAAGGCGTACTTGAACAAACTAGAAGACACGCAATCATTTCATCTTTATTACAAATTCCTCACGTTCTTGTTTGTATAAACAAAATGGATCTTGTTGATTATAGTGAAGATGTATATGAAAAGATAAAAGAAGACTTCTCTAATTTCGCTTCTAAGCTTGATGTAAAGGATGTTGAATTTATCCCTATTTCAGCTTTAAAAGGAGATAATGTTGTTAATCGTTCTGAAAATATGAACTGGTATGGTGGTGGTACTTTAATGTATTATCTAGAAAACGTGCACATCGCAAGTGATCATAATTTCAGAGATGTGAGATTTCCGGTCCAGCATGTAATTCGTCCATATTCAGATGAATTTCATGATTTTAGAGGATATGCAGGTAGAGTTGCTGGTGGAACTATGAAAAAAGGTGATAAAGTGATGCTTCTTCCTTCTGGTTTTATGTCAACAATCAAGGACATACATGGTGCGAATGGAGACCAAGAAGTCGCTATTCCTCCGCAGAGTGTTACAATTACACTGAATGATGACCTTGATTTGTCAAGAGGGGATATGATTGTTCGTGAAAATAATGTACCAGAAAGTACTCAAGATGTTGATGTTATGCTTTGTTGGTTTGATTCAGACAAGCCGCTTCAGCAACGAGGAAAATATACTGTACGGCATACAACTCAAGACGTAAGATGTGTGGTTAAAGAGATTCAATATAAATTGGATATTGAAACACTACACAGAAATAAAGAAGATAAAACGGTTAAAATGAATGATATCGCACGTGTTACACTTCGTACCACTAAGCCATTATTCATTGACCCATATAGAAGAAATCGAATAACGGGTAGCCTTATTTTAGTTGACGAAGCGACTAATAATACTGTAGCTGCAGCAATGATTGTATCGTGAAAGAATCACATGTAAGAAGTATATTAAAAGGTTTGAGTTGGAGGGTGATTGCAACAGCAACAATAATTGCAATTGCATATTTTAAAACAGGTGATGTTACGCTTGCTCTTGAAATTGGTGCGATTGAATTTTTTATAAAATTTTTGTTGTACTACGGTCATGAAAGAGCGTGGCAGTTAGTGCCTTCCGGAAAGATTAGGTCAATTTTTAGAAAAAAGGCTTGAAAAGAGTATTAATTACTGGTGCTGCTGGATTTTTAGGCTCACATCTTTGTGATAAATTTATTGCGGAAGGCTTCGAGGTAATAGGAATGGATAATCTTCTTACAGGAGATATGCAGAATATTGATCACCTCCTACCACTTCAGCAATTTAGTTTCCATCATCACGATGTTAGTAAATACGTGCACGTAACAGGATCCGTTGATTATATTTTACACTTTGCTTCTCCAGCTTCTCCTATTGATTATTTGAAAATGCCTATCCAAACATTAAAGGTTGGTTCTTTAGGTACTCATAATTTATTAGGTCTGGCTAAAGCCAAAACTGCTAGAATGCTTATCGCTTCTACTTCGGAAGTTTATGGTGATCCTTTAGTTAATCCACAACCTGAAGAGTACTGGGGGAATGTTAATCCTATTGGTCCTCGAGGTGTTTATGACGAAGCCAAAAGATTTCAAGAAGCAATTACGATGGCTTATCATACGTACCACGGACTTGATACTAGAATTGTAAGAATATTTAATACTTACGGGCCTCGTATGCGTGTTAATGATGGAAGGGCATTGCCGACTTTCTTTTCTCAAGCTATTAGCAATAAGGATATTACCGTTTTTGGGGATGGGTCCCAAACCCGTGCTTTTTGCTATGTGGATGATCTTGTGGATGGAATTTTTAAATTACTTCATGTTGATTATCATTTTCCTGTTAATATTGGTAATCCAGACGAGATTAGTGTTTTGCAAGCTGCAGAAGAAGTCTTAGAAATTGTTGGGTCAAGCCCAAAAGGTACCAATTCTAAAATTATATTTGAAGGTTTGCCAAAAGATGATCCCAAAGTAAGACGCCCTGATATTTCAAAAGCCAATAAGCTTTTAAATTGGGAACCAAAAGTCAATCGAAAGGAAGGGTTTAAACGAACGTTTGATTATTTTATGAATAAATTAAAAGAGTAGATAAGAATTGATTTATTTTATACTTAATAAATATAGTTGTATACATTTAAAAAGTGAAACACTTAAAATTAATGTGTTTATTTATTAAAAAATAGAACAGTGTTTCAACAATAAAGAAAAGGTAAGATAGTGAATAAAAAATTAGATGAATTATTGATTTCTGGGGGTGATGAAAGATTGACACTTAAGGAGAATGGAAAGAATAAATATTTTATAAATCCACTTGAATATAAAGGACTCTTATTACGTGGGTCGTGTACTTGTAATCCATTAAACTCGTTCTCTTATCCTGCAATAATGGATAAGTTTAATAATGAGAATGTAGACTTTATTAAAATAAGAGAAGAACAAAGAAATAGAATTTCTTCGCTTTTTAATTTTGAAAACGAAGATAAATTTGATGTTATTTTTGCTCCCTCAGGGAGTGATTTACCATACTTGCCATTATTGTTTTCTAAATTTCTTTATCCTGAGAAAGATTTAAAACTCTTACTAACGTGTCCGGAAGAATTAGGATCAGGTTCTCAGTTAGCCTTTCTAGGGAAGAACTATTCTCACTATATGCAGTTTGGAAAAACTTCAGGAATAACGGAAGATATTAATCCTCTTTTCAATGTCAGCATGGAGCGATTTATGGCAAGAAGTAGAGATGGAAATGTAAAGAATAATAAAGAAGCAATTGCAGATGATGTTGCAAATGAAAAAAGTAAAAGCATTATTGGAGCTCTAGTAATAGGTAGTAAATCTGGAATTGAAGATGATATTTCAATTATTCCCGACGTATCTTCTGAAGTTATGTGGGCAGTCGATTTATGTCAATTACGAAACAGTAAGAGACTAGTAAATGATTTATTGGATAAAGGTTGTTTAGTCATGATAACTGGATCTAAGTTCTATATGTCTCCACCTTTTTCTGGCGCCATTTTAGTTCCTAAATCTTTAAGCAAGAAATTGAATGCAATAAATGTTGACTCTATAAAACAATTTGTTACTGGTTATAATCAAGTATTTTCTAAATATGATTTCCCTGAGTCTTGGAGTGATATAAGAGAATTATTTAGTCCTGAACATAATGATGGTTTAGTTGTGCGGTGGGAAGCTGCACTAGAACTAATGGAAAGATTTGATAGTCTGCCAAGAGAAAAAAGTAAAAAAATTATTTCCGATTGGAATGCAACAGTAAGAGAAAATATATTGCAATCTAATCACTTGCAATTAATGCCTCAACAGGATAAAACAAACCAAACAATTGTTTCTTTTAAAGTTAAGAGTAAAGATGGTAGTTGGTTAAATTATGATCAATTAAAAGTATTACATAAGAAGATAACTGATACTCCTTTTGTCTTTGAGAAGTTTACTAATGTTCTTATTGGCCAACCTGTAAGATATAGCCATGGCGCTTTTTTAAGATTTGCAATTGGCGCATATAATATTTTAAAAATTTCTGGAAAAGAGGATGCTAATAGATTTACAGTAGATGAATTGCTAATTAAGCATATCGATAAAATGATAGATTAATTTTATGAAAGTTCTATCAAAAAAAGATATTATTGATTCGTATGCTTCTATAGGAGATAAAACCTCCAAAGCTTTATATGTTTATCATCTAGATTTACTTGATGAAAGAATTGAACATCTGAATAAAATTTATCCTGATAATGTACTTCATGCAGTAGCTATTAAATCAAATAATTTGCCAAATGTTCTTGAACATATTGTAGAAAAAGATTTTGGGCTTGAAGCCGCATCTTTTGAAGAAGTTAAAATGGCAATTAGCGCAGGGTGTAGTCCTTCCAAAATTGTATTTGATAGTCCAGTAAAAACGATTGACGAACTATCCATTTGTAATGAAAGTTTTCAAGGAATTAAAATAAACGCTAATTCATTTTATGAGTTAGATAAATTAAAAGATTTTTCCAACCTAAATATAGGCGTAAGAATCAACCCAATGTTAAAAATTGATTCTCCTGATATTTTTATGGTTTCTGGGAAGGGAAGTAAATTTGGAATTCCTATTACAGAAAAAGAAACTATTTTAAATTATATTAAGGAGAACGAATCAATAAATGGATTACACATTCACCCTGGTTCTGAAATTGCAAGTTTGGCGCAGCATGTTGAATGTATAAAGATAGTATATAACTTTGCTAAAGAAATTAATAACTTATTCCCTGATAGAATTAAGTGGTTAGATATAGGA
>CAZMKA010000071.1:0-7278 GCA_964566605.1 uncultured Saprospiraceae bacterium
TTTCTTTTAAAGAACCACCTTGTGCACCTACTCCTGGAACCAAGAAAAAATGTTTAGGAAGTAATTCTCTTATCTCTTTGAACTTTTCTGGATGAGTTGCTCCTATAACAAACATAGTATCATCAGGTGTTCCCCACAAACTCGCTTTTTGCAAAACAGTTTTATATAACTCTTGTTTGTGTTCATCCTCTATTAACTGAAAATCCTTACTTCCTGCATTACTAGTTAAGCCAAGTATGATAATCCACTTATTTGGATAATTATAAAATGGAGTTACACTATCCACGCCCATATAAGGGGCCACTGTTATTGCACCACAATTCATTTTATCAAAGAAAGCTTTAGCATATCTTTCGCTAGTATTTCCTATATCACCTCTTTTTGCATCAGCGATTACAAGAATATCATCAGGAATATAGTCTATCGTTTTTTGAAGAGACTTCCATCCTTCGATGCCTTCAGCTTCGTAAAATGCAATATTAGGTTTATATGCTACACATAAATCTTTTGTTGCATCAATAATTCTTTTATTGAACTCGAAAATAGGATCATCATATTCTAGTAAAAAGGCAGGAATTTTATCCTTGTCTGTATCTAGACCTATGCAAAGAAATGAATTCTTCTGCAGTATATTTTTAAATAAATTACTTCTACTCATTAATTGATTGCTTCAACACCTGCTATTTCAGGCAACACTGATTTTATTGTTTGTTCGATACCAGCTTTCATAGTGAATTGAGACATGTTACAAGAACGACAGTTACCTAACCACTTGACCTTGACAATGTTATCATCAGTTATATCAACTAATTCTACATCACCTCCATCTACCTTAAGATGTGGTCTGATATTATCGAGCGCTTTGTCAATTCTCTCTAGTAACTTAGATTTCTCCATTTGAACCATAATACAAAATTAAGTAATTATTTTCACTGTTTCAGTTGGTTTATGTGTCTCATTCCTAATTACTAATTGTTGTAAAAATTTAGATATGATTTTTTCATAGTATCCATTAGCTAATTTCGCTTCCTCATCATCTCTAAGAACAACAGGTAATCCATCATCTCCACCTTCTCTTATCCCTTTGATTAAGGGCATTTGACCTAGTAAGACAGTATTCGCCTCACGAGTTAATTTCTTACCTCCTCCTTCACCAAAAATATAATACTTATTATCTGGAAGTTCAGCCGGAGTAAACCAACTCATGTTCTCAATAACTCCTAGAATTGGTACATTTACATTCGGTAAACGGAACATATTCATTGCTTTTATTGCATCTACAATCGCAACTTCTTGTGGTGTGGTAACCATTATAGCTCCTGAAACTGGAACTGTTTGAACCATAGTTAATTGAATATCTCCTGTTCCTGGTGGTAAATCAATTACTAAGAAATCAAGTTCTGGCCACAAACAATCATTTATAAATTGCTTAATAATCCCTCCTAGTCTTGGTCCTCTTAAAACTACTGCTTGCTCTGGCTCTATAATAAAGCCCAATGAAATAACATGGACTCCTTCATGTTCTATTGGCCTTATTTTATTCTTACCATAAATGTTTTCAATTTGGGGCCTTGAGCCCTGTAACCCTAGCATTGTAGGTAAAGACGGCCCATACAAGTCCGCATCTAAAATACCTACTCTAAACCCCCTTTTCTTTAGACCATATGCAACATTCACAGACATTGTAGACTTTCCTACTCCTCCTTTTCCTGAAGCAACTGCTATAATATTGTTCACTTGTGGCAATGCGAGATCTTTTTGCTCTTGCGCATCACTATGCATATGAACATGGACATCCGCTTTAGGATAAATTTTCTGAATAGCTCCTATACAATGAAAATTAATTTGTGACTTTAAAGTGTCATCTAATTTCGTATTGTTCAATGCAAAACTCACTTTATCTCCATCAACTTTCAATTCACTAACAAGCTTAGCAGCAATTATATCTAGACCAGTACCAGGATCTATTATGGTACGAAGTGCTTCAACTATTTTATTATTATCTATCATTTACTTTTTATTGTTGGGTTCAGGGACCCAAAATCCATCGTTATGTCAACTTATGTATTTAATGCATTGAAACACTAAAGGTTTTTACATAACCCGAATTATGCAAAAATATCTATGTATAATAGAATAGACCATTCCAAAAGGAATGATCTATCTTATAATATTTTATTCTTAATTAATTTTCTTTTACAAATATCTCTCCGTCCAAATTCTCATAAGAAACTATTCCTTCTTCCATTGTCCAATAAACGAAATCAATATAACTTGAATCGATTTGATTCTCAGGAATAACATGAGGTAACTTATAATATGAGCTTAATTGAAAGTCACCTATTGTTGTATCTTTTTCAATTCTTAATGCTTCGTAATTATTACTTACAAAACTAAAATTCTTGAAATTAAATATCATGTTGACATCTCTTGGATTGGCAACTACCTGAAAGCTAAACATCCATTGTTCTGTCTTTTCAGTAGCAGTTTCCCTTGTTTCCCAACTTGAGAAAGGGTAAATATTATTCGGGTGATTCCTTATAAAAATACTTTTTTCATTTGTAGGACTATTACTAAGGAAACCACAATTGATATCAAACTGCTCTATAGTTGGTGTTATCTCTTCAACTATAATTGTATCAGAATGTCCTTTATCCCCAAGATAAACTATAGTATCTCCATTTGCAAAAGAGGAAAAATGTAAGAGTTCATTATCTGTAAGAAGTAACTCTGACTCATCAATTCCACAATCACAAGCAATAAAAAATAAAGCTGTAAAAACACAACAAACAATACTCCTCATAATCAATTCCTATTAAAATTCCTTACTCTTCTTCTCCCATTGCATCCATCATATCTTCCATTTCTGAAAGTTTCTGAGATGACACTTCACTTATTTTATCGTTAGCTTGCGAGGCTAAACTAGACGCTGCATCTTTAGCACCTTCAATAGTTTCAGAAACTTTACCTTCTATTTTTTCAACAGCATTTGTGACCTTGCCTTCTACAGCACTTACTACATCATCAGCAGCATCAAGTGCTAAAGGCTCATCTTCTATGATAATTGCATCATCAACCAACTCGTTTCCATCACCATCGCCATCAACCATACCTGCTACTTTACCTAACTCTTTTGCAGTATTTCCTTCGGGCAATTTAATTTCTGCATCTCCTACTTTTACAGTGCTTTTATCAGAATATTCTCCTTCAGCATACCTTTCTGCTTTCGCAAAGAAATCATCTGTACCTTCGAGTAATGATCCACCTGCATCTAGAGGGGTATCTGCAAATTCGCCTTTTGGCTCCAAAGCCTCTTGCGCTTCAAGCGCTTTAGCCTTTTCATAAGTTTCATCATACTTGTCTGATAATTTATCTCCTAGCTCATTAGCCTTTTCCATAATCTTTTCCTTAGCATCCAAAACTTTGCTTCCTACCTTTTCGGACAAGTCCGCAGCTTTTTCAGCAGCCTTCCCTCCTACTTCCATTACCTTTTCACCTACATTCTCAGTAAAAGCTCCTGCCTTTTTAGCTGTATCACTATCACTAGCTTTGTCAAGAATTCCTTTAGCTTTATCTTTTAGATCTGATAGCTTATCTCCTACCGATTCAGTAAGATCACCCAGCTTCTCACCACCTTTACCAACAACACTACCCGCTATGTTTTTACCTTTATTAAAGACATCAGCACCTTTGTCCAAAATCTCCTCTCCTATTTCCACACTTTTATCAGCAACCTTTTCAGCACCTGATTTTGAAACAGATTTTACACCGAATAACAACTTTTTAATCTCTCCTAAAAAACCCATATTTTAATTTTTGGAAGAAAAATAATACGATTCATTCACATTACTGCAATTTCTGTGTAAATATTTCATTATTTTTCGCTTTTGAATTGAAAATAGAGATTTGGAAACACAAAAACAGATTAAGGAAACACTAGAAGTTCTTGTTGGCCTCCAAAAGGTAAAAAAACATTTTAACAACACAGAAAATGAACTTCAAAACGCCTATAAAAAGCTTGATGAACTTCACGATATTCTTGAAAAAGAATACAAAGATGTGAAAGAAATTGAAGGTCTTTCGATGAAATCTTTATTCGCAAAAGTACTAGGTTCAAAAGAAAAACAAATCGAAAAGGAACGTCAAGAATATCTTCAAGCCTCGTTAAAATATAATGACTTTAAAAAACAAGTAGAAGTTATAGAATATGAACGCGACCTTTTAAAGAAAAAAGTTATTGACATCAAGCTCTATGAGAATAAGCTTGAAACACTTAAAAAGAAAAGAGAAAAGGAATTATTACGTTCTAATTCAGCTCAAGGAAAGCAGCTAATGAAAATAGTGTATGAGATAGATGAACTCATACGATACAGAAAAGAAGTAAAAGAAGCTATTGATTCAGGGAATGCTGCGAAAACAGAGTTAAATAAGTTAATTGCTTATCTTAAAAAAGCCAAAGACTGGGGTTCTTGGGATATGGCTTCTTCTAAATCTCGGCATTCTTCTTACTATAAAAAAGGAGCAATAGATAACGCACAAAAAGCTGCTCACTTTACACAAAGACAACTAAATAAATTCCAACAAGAGTTATATGATGTTGGTGTAAGAAATCAAGAATTCGAGATAAACATAGGAACATTTAATACGTTCATGGATATCTTTTTTGACAACTTGATAAGTGATTGGGTAATACAACAGAAAGTGAAAAATGCCTTAGGAAATGTTGAATTAACAAAAGACAAAGTCATTCGTTTAGTAAATGACCTTGACAATAAAATGGTCAGAATTTTAAAAGAAATAGATATTCTAGCTGAAGCAAAAGACCAATTACTATTAAAATAATAAGATGAAAAAAATATTAGTAGCAAATAGAGGTGAAATAGCATGTAGAATTATAAAGTCCATAAAAGAAATGGGTTACTTAGCTGTAGCCGTGTACTCTGACATTGATGCTAGTGCAAGACATGTGCACTTATCTGATGAAGCTTATCACCTTGGTGCATCTCCTGCTAAAGATTCATACCTTGATATCTCTAAGATAATTAAAGTATGTAAAGAAAATAATATAGACATGATTCATCCTGGCTATGGCTTTCTAAGTGAAAATGCAGAATTTGCTAAAGCTTTAAGTGAAAACAATATAACTTTTATAGGTCCTCCTGTTGGTGCAATTACAACAATGGGTTCTAAGCTTGCTGCTAAAGAAGCAGTTAAGTCACATGATATACCAATGGTACCAGGAACCGATGAAGCAATAGAAGATGTTGATAAAGCAATTGCAATCGCTAAAGAAATAGGATTTCCTATTTTGATTAAAGCATCAGCTGGTGGTGGAGGAAAAGGTATGCGACTGGTTGAAAATGAAGAAGATTTAGATTCTCAAATGAAAATGGCTGTAAGTGAAGCTGTTTCTGCTTTTGGAGATGGAGCTGTTTTTATTGAAAAATTTGTAACTAATCCTCGTCATATTGAAATTCAAGTTCTAGCTGATAATCATGGAAATTGTGTTCATCTTTTCGAAAGAGAATGTAGTATTCAACGTAGACATCAAAAAGTAGTTGAAGAAGCTCCTAGTGCAGTTTTAACGCCTGAACTACGAAAAGAGATGGGGCAAGCTGCTGTAAGAGTTGCAAAAGCATGCAATTACAGTGGAGCTGGAACGGTTGAATTCCTTATCAACGACAAGCACGAATTCTACTTTCTAGAAATGAATACAAGACTTCAAGTTGAACATCCAGTAACCGAAATGATTACGGGAATCGATTTAGTTCAGGAACAAATTAAAGTTGCTGAAAACAAACCACTTTCGTTCTCACAAGACGATTTGAATATTACAGGACATGCCATCGAGCTTAGAGTATATGCAGAAGATCCATTGAATAATTTCTTACCTGACATCGGTACATTAAACAAATACGAAACGCCAACTGGACAAGGAGTGCGACTTGATGATGCTTATTCACAAGGAGAAACAATCCCTATATATTATGATCCTATGATTGCTAAATTAGTCTTTTATGGAAAAGACCGTTTAGCAGCTATCGAAGGCATGAAAAAAGCTATTTCTGATTATAGAATCGAAGGTATTAAAACAACGCTAGACTTCGGAACATTTGTAATGAATCACCCTGCATTTATTAGTGGCAATTTTACGACTAATTTTGTAAAAGAATATTTCAATGCAGATAAATTGAAGGAAGCAGAAAACAATGTATTTCCTGCTGCTGCAGAACTTTTGAAGCACTTGAAAAACGAAAAATCTAAAGCTATAGTAATTAATAATTAAGCATAGGATTTACCTTACATTACTTTTTGGGCTTTAAGCCCAAAATTCAAAAACGAAAGAATGAAAAAACTAGCTCTACATTGGAAGATTTTAATAGGTATGGTTCTTGGTTTTTTAGTAGGCTTTTTGCTGACTAAATTAGGGTATGCTGAATTTGTAAAAGATTGGATTGGTCCATTCGGTGACATATTTATTAATCTTTTGAAGATGATTGCAATACCACTTATTATTGTTTCACTTGTAAAAGGTGTTAGTGATTTAGAAGACATTAGTAAGTTTTCAAAAATGGGTATTCGTACAATAATTATTTATATTGTTACGACATTAATTGCCATTTCTATTGGCCTTGCTTTGGTTAATACAATACAACCTGGTAATAAGATATCAGAAGAAACAATTGCAGAATTAAAAGCAAGTATTTCTGATGATGCAGAAGAACAAAAAAAGTTAGATAAAAAACTTGAGGATGCTGGTAACCAAGCAAAGAAAGGACCTCTTCAACCATTGATTGATATTGTTCCTGATAACGTAGTCAATGCAATGTCAAAAAATGGTCTTATGCTACAAGTCATTTTCTTTGTGATATTGCTTGGTATATGTATGATTCTTATAGATAGAGAAAAAGTCCAACCCCTCAAAAAAATATTTGATGCATTGAATGATGTCATCATGAAAATGGTCGATCTTATAATGCTTTTCGCTCCACTAGGAGTATTTGCGCTTATGGCAAAACTCGTCGCCGAAACTAGTAGACCTGACTTATTGATTGCCTTGTTATGGTATGCTTTAACTGTTGTACTTGGTTTAGTAATTATGATAGGCTTTTACATCACTGTAGTAAGTATTTACACTGGTAAAAGCCCTATGTTTTTCTTGAAAGGAATTGCTCCTGCTCAATTAGTTGCCTTTAGTACAAGTTCAAGTGCAGCAACTCTTCCTGTCACTATGGAGCGAGTAGAAGAACACCTAGGCGTAGATGAAGAAGTAAGTAG
>CAZMKA010000071.1:7288-9476 GCA_964566605.1 uncultured Saprospiraceae bacterium
GTTTTGTCTTACCTGTTGGGGCCACAATAAATATGGATGGAACATCACTATATCAAGCAGTTGCTGCTGTATTTATATGTCAAGCACTAGGTGTAGAACTAACATTTGGAATGACAATCACCATTTTAGCAACCGCTTTATTAGCTTCTATTGGTTCTGCTGCAGTTCCTGGAGCTGGAGTGATCATGCTGATTATCGTATTGGAATCAATTAATTTTCCGTCTGAGTTACTAGGAACTGGAATCGCGATGATTTTAGCTGTGGATAGACCATTAGACATGGTTCGAACAATGGTTAATGTTACAGGTGATGCAACTGTTTCAATGGTCGTCGCTAAGTCAACAGGTCAACTAGGCGAACCAAACCCGAAAGAATTAACTGACCATTATAATTCTTAAAATCGATTAATTGTAACTTTAAGCAAAACCATAACTACAAATTATGAAACAAGTTCTCAGCCTAGTACTTATCTGTGTAATCTTTTTTTCTTGTAAGGAAAAGACTTTCTATCCTGCTCCCATTGATGATAATATCATCGTTAAAGAAGATATGGAAAGCCCTACACTGGCAGCTTCTAAAAAAGCGTGGAAAGAAAAACTATTCAGAACAGTTGATGGGCGAGATTTTGAAGAAATAGAAGCCGAGAATGCTTACAGAAGATTTCAAGAAAGAAATACAAGTATTTCTACAAGAAACCCCATTGAATCCATAGCAGATGGATTAATAACAGGAGAGTGGCAAGAAAAAGGAAGTAAGAATCAAGCAGGAAGTGTTTTTAAAACTGCTTATGATAAAATGACAGACGAAATATTTCTTGTTAGTGCTGGTGGTCAAATATGGAAAGGCGGTCTTGATGGATTTTCTTGGGAACTCGTTAATCAAAAGGCTAGATTCAATGTCCGTTTTATAGAAGTAGGCTATGTAAATGGACAAAGAAGAATTGTTAGCCAAATAAATAATACACCGCATTATAGTAACGATGATGGATTAACTTGGATACCCTCCAATATTCCATCTTTATTAAATATGAAAGATGAATATATGGTATTGGATAGTTCACAAAGGATTCTTCTTCTGGGAAGAGAACCAGGTGAAAGTAATATTAGTCTTTATACCTCAATTGATTTCGGCGAAACATATACAAAGATGTTTTCTTTTATAACGAATAACATCAATAATATTTCGATGGCACATCTAAGAAAATCAGATGAATTTTATATTCTTGAAACGTTAGGTTCTACGACTTCTCGTATTTATAAATTAAATGAAGATAAATCAGCAGTTAATTTGCTTGAAAGCTTTTCGCCAGTCAATCTTGCTGGAAGAACTGCAAAACTAGTTGGTACAGTTGATGAAAATGGAATACCTTATTTATACGTTTTAAGTAATGACGGAGGAACAGTAGTATATAAAACAATTGATGAAGGTGTTAGTTGGACTAATCAAGGGCAACTTCCATCAAATCCATGGAATGTAGGAATTTTCGTGAGTAGTGAGAATCCTGACTTTCTTATGTATGGCGATATAGAATGTTACCGTTCGTTTGATGGTGGCGAGAACTGGGAGATGATAAATGGATGGGCTGAATATTATGGAGATGTAATAAACAAATTACATGCAGACATGATGTGGTTTAGTGATTATACCAATGAAGAAACTGGAGAGTATTTCATGCTTATAAGTAATCATGGAGGAATAAGTAAAATGTACGATTATGATCAAGCACCTAAAAATTTCTCGCTTACTGGTTTGAATGTTTCTCAATATTACAGTGTAAGAACTGAACCGGGAATAGAAGAATATATTTATGCTGGATCTCAAGATCAAGGCTTCCAAAGAGGTTTTGATACAGAAGGTGAAATATTAAACTTGTCGCAACCAATCTCAGGTGATTATGGTCACATACAATTTACAACTACTGGAAAACTATGGACTGTATATCCAGGTGGATGGGTGACCTTTTGGCCACAGCCAAACAACCAAGGTATTGGTGCAAGTTATGAACTACAATCACAAGATGAGAGTGTATGGATTCCACCTTTAGCTGCACCTCTTCATAATTTCTCTGACCATATTTACATGGCAGGTGGAAATATAAATGGAGGCTCTGGTTCACATATAATTAGATTAGAAGCTTGGAATGGAACGATAAATACATCTCAACTAGATTTTGATTTTCTTGAAGCAT
>CAZMKA010000071.1:9486-17328 GCA_964566605.1 uncultured Saprospiraceae bacterium
CATCAGGAGGTGTAGTTTCTGCAATTACTATAGCTGACCCTTATGAGTCGATAATATATGCAGCGACAGATAATGGTCGATTCTTTTATAGTACTGATTATGGTGAAACATTCACTCAAACAGAGCTCGTTCCAGGTGGTCATTATTTATACGGGCAAGCAATCGTTGTTTCTAAAACGAATACAGCCTACATTTTTACAGGAGGTAACGGAAGTAACGGGGTTCCGGTTATGAGGTCTTTAGATGGAGGAAAAACATTCGAAAACTACTCAGAAGGTTTGCCTGAAACTGTTGTCCTTGGCATGGTTATGAATGCTGAAGAATCACTGCTTTTTGCTGCTACAACCGATGGGCCTTACGTTTGCATACTTTCCAAAAACGAATGGTTTAGTATGTTAGGCGAAGAAGCTCCTGATGTTAGATATTGGAGTGTTGAACTTGTTAACAATGACCAAACAGCAAGATTCGGGACATATGGTCGTGGAATTTATGATTTTACAATTAATTCGTTTGTATCAAATGAAGAAACTGCTTTAGACCCTGATAATAAAATCAATATTTATCCTAATCCAGCATCAGATCAGATTAATATAGATTGGCCCAAAAATGCAACAAAAGCGAGCATAATGAATACAACCGGTAGTAAAGTGATGGACATCAACATCAACAATTCATCTTCCATAGTTGATATAAGTCGTTTAAATTCTGGTTCGTATATCGTTCAAACATGGGTTGGTTCAAAATCATATTCAAATATTTTCATTAAATCTTAAAGTAAGGAATTCTGACAATAGTCTCAAGAAAGCAATTTATGCTCTATCGATATTAATCGAATAATTAAGGTTTAATGCAAATTTTCATAATACAAATCGTAGAAAACGTCCATATTTATCCTCTTCATTTCTAAAGCTTTATTACTTTTGTCCTTTAGTATTTAATAAAGATTGACAAAATAGAAAATAGAAATGGAAAATATACTAGGAATAGGCTCACGTATCAAACATCCAGCTTATGGAGAAGGAGTTGTAATAGAAGTTAATGTAGCAGCCTACAAGATATGCTTCATGCAATACGGATTAAAAAACCTTGGTAAAGAATACGAAGGTTTCGAGATTATTGAAAAAATAGATTATACGCCTGAACAAAGTTTCACGGCTGCTGAAAAAAGTCTTAATAAAATATTGAGATTCTGGGGAGCATCCAATGAAGTAATAGAACTTGGCAATAAATGGGACAATGGACTCATGATTCTTAAACCTGATGATGAAACACTTAAGCCAAAAGAGATTCCTATTGAAACTTTTTTCCATAAAATTGTTATGACAAGGGATAGACTTCGAGTAATGGAGCAACGTATCAATTCGAGTAAATTAACGGACGAAGAAAAAGTTAATCTTCAACAGTATATTTCAAGAATTTATGGGTCATTAACAACATTCAACGTCCTTTTTAAAAACAAAGAAGATCATTTCAAAGGCTCTTCTAAATAAAAATAAATGAAACATTCAATTCTGTTATTCTTTTCAGCCTTTATACTATTTTCGTGTGTTGAGATAAAGCAAGACTTCGATAAATTACCTCCTGGCAAATGGCGTGGCGAACTCATTATCGAGAGTAAAAACTTTATGCCTGAAAAAGGCGATGAAGAAGTTTTTACAGGTGTTAATGATCTCGACGACAGAAGACTGCCATTTAATTTTGAAATAAAATACAATGATAAAAATGATATGGTATTTTATTTTATTAATGGTGAAGAAAGAATTGAAGTAACAGAGGTAGAGCACGGAATTGATAATCGAACAGCTAGAGATACCTTTAGAGTATATTTTCCTGAATACGGTTCTCATATTGAAGCTGAGTATGAAACAAATGGAATGACAGGTTTTTTTGTAATTCCAGCAAAGAATAACTATAGAATACCATTTACTGCTAAATATGGTGAAGGATTTAGATTCACTCCTTTGAAAAAGGAACCTGAATGGGATATGAACGGAAAGTGGGAATGTACTTTCGAAGAAGGAACTGAAGATGAGTATAAAGCCTTGGGTGAATTTAAACAAGTAGAGAACAAATTGACAGGAACTTTCAGAACAGAGACTGGAGATTACCGCTTTTTGGAAGGAACAGTTCAAGGAAATAAAGCTTATCTAAGTGTTTTCGATGGAACACATGCTTTTCTATTTTCAATTAAAATGATTGATAAAGACAACATAATCGGAACTTTCAGAAGCGGCAAGCATTACAAGACATCTTGGTCAGCCAAAAGAAATTCATCGTACGAATTAACTGATCCTAGTAAATTAACTTATCTCACAGAAGATAATCCTACTATTGATTTCGATTTCACGGGACTTGATGGTCAACAATTATCAATTAATGATGACATTTATAAAGGTAAAGTGAAGATCGTAACCATCATGGGTACTTGGTGTCCTAATTGTAAAGATGAAATCAAATTTTTAAACGAAGTTAAAGCAAAGTATAAAAACGAGACCGAAATCATGGCAGTAGGTTTCGAAAGACCGAAAGATAAGAAAGAAGCTCTAGCTACCCTTAAGAAATATTCAGAAAAAATGCAGCTTGACTACCCTATTGTTTATGGAGGAAAACTCAGTAAGCAATTGGCAAGTGAAACTTTTCCATTCTTAAATAAGATCATCTCTTTTCCTACATTGATGATCATAGATAAGAACAATAAAGTTAATTACATTCATACAGGTTTCAATGGCCCTGCCACATCTAAGTACGACGAATTTATAGAAGAATTCTATGCAGAACTTGATAAATCTTTGAAGAAATAATGAAAAGACACTCTAAAATCACATATATCACAGGGGCTTCTTCTGGAATAGGAAAAGCATGTGCAAAAGAATTTGCGAAAGCTGGATATGACTTAATCATAACAGGAAGAAGAAAAGCAAATCTGAAACAAGTAAAGAAAAATCTATCCTTAAAGTATGGCGTTGAGATTACAATTCTCACTTATGATATAAGAGATAAAAATGAAGTTCAAAAATCATGGGATTCGCTTTCAAGTGAGATTAAAGCTAAAATCCATATACTAATAAATAATGCTGGAGGTGCGAAAGGACTTGCACCAATACAAGAAGGTTCGATCGAACATTGGGAAACTATGATAGATACGAATATAAAAGGCTTGCTATATCTGTCTAGGCTAGTTTCTAAACAATTCGTAAAAAAAGGCAGGGGGCACATCATCAATATTTGTTCTACAGCTGGTCATGAAGTTTATCCGAACGGTGCAGTTTATTGTGCAACCAAACATGCAGTTGATGCACTTACAAAAGGAATGAGACTAGATTTACATACTCATGGAATCAAAGTCTCACAAGTTAGTCCCGCTCATGTTGAAGAAACTGAGTTTGCATTGAATCGATTCGATGGGAATAAAAAGAAAGCTAAAATCTATAATGAATTTAACCCGCTAACAAGCAAAGACGTAGCCAAAACAATCATTTTTATAGCAATGCAACCAAAACATGTCAACGTTCTTATGATGGGAACACAACAAGCTAACTCGACAACGATTAACAAAATAGGACGTATTTACGATAAATAATCGTAAATAATGAACTAACTAACGAGAATAGGTATTAATTTTGTAGAAAATTTAAACAATGGCAATCTATATAACTGATGACTGTATTAATTGTGGAGCATGCGAACCAGAATGCCCTAACAATGCAATATATGAAGGTGGTGTAACTTGGAAAATGAGTGAAGGTACCACTGTAACTGGGGAATATATGCTTGAAGATCATTCAAAAGTTGATGCTGATGCTGAGAATGCACCAGTTTATGAAGACTATTATTTTATAGTTGCAGATAAGTGTACAGAATGCAAAGGATTTCACGAAGAGCCACAATGTGCGGCAGTTTGTCCAGTTGATTGTTGTTTACCCGATCCTGAAAGAGTTGAAACAGAAGATGTCCTTCTTAAAAGACAAGAAAAGCTTCATAAGTAATTTTTGGGGTTTAACCCAAAATAAATCCTAAACGAATTCCTAAATGGTCAACTACTTCTTATTCCTACTATTGATCATTTTTGTAGGTATTTTCTTTTATGGATGCAAAACCTTCAACGTCCCAAATTATGAAGGTCCTTTAACTGATAGATGGGACGGAAAACGATTTAATAATCCTGGAGGTAATGAAATGGGTGACTTTCGTGAGTTAATGAGGTATCAACGAAAGAATAAAAAAGGAGTATATGAAGTAATACCTGCTCAAGATTATCAAGAAATAGATTTCGATGCTGCTGACAAAACAGCTATTTACTACAAGCAGATAAATCACGCCACGGTTCTTGTTCAACACGAAGGAAAAAATATCCTGACTGATCCTGTTTATTCCAAAAGAGCAAGTCCATTTTCTTTTGCTGGTCCTAAAAGATTTAGAGAACCATCAATTCCATTCGACAAGTTACCAAAGATTGATATTGTTGTTATTTCTCATGACCATTACGATCATCTTGATGTAAAAACACTTAAAAAATTAAGTGAACGTGATGCTCCAACAATCTATGTAGGACTCGGTACAAAGGCATTTCTTGAAAAATTTCAGATAAAAAATGTCGTTGATATGGACTGGGGAGACAAGCAAGATAATGATAGTATTATAATTAGCTTTTTACCAGCAAAACACTGGAGTAATCGATTCTTATCTCCTCGAAAAACGCTTTGGGGAAGTTGGATGTTTAGCAGTAAAAATAAGAATATATACTTCGCTGGAGACACTGCCTATGATAATCATTTCAAAGCAGTAAAAGAGGAGTTTAGTACAATTGATCTTGCATTAATACCCATAGGTGCATATAAACCACGCTCTTTCATGGAACATGTGCATATGCCTCCTGAAGCCGCATTTCAAGCTCATAAAGATTTAGAACCGTCGACCAGCTTTGCTATACATTGGGGAACCTTCCAATTAACGCATGAAGGCATGTTTGATCCTATTAATGAATTACAAGAAATAATTGATAAAGAAAACGACAACAGATTTCATTATGACACCCATCATGATCAATACTATAAAATAGATTAAAATCGTAATGGCTCATATAATATTATTGTTACATTTGTCTTTGATTAATCAAGTGAATGAAGGTTCATAAAAACTTAGCGCAACTTCCAAATTTTAGAAATTCTGTCATCACGATAGGATCCTTCGATGGCGTACACCGTGGACATCAAAAGCTTATAAAGCGAATTAACGAACTCGCTGGTGAAATTAAAAGCGAAAGCATTGTAATAACATTTTACCCTCATCCACGTCAAGTAATCTTTCCGAAAGATAAATCATTGGTTTTACTGAATTCTTTAGAAGAAAAGTTAGCCCTTTTTAGAAAATATGGTGTCGATCATGTAGTAGTCGTTCCATTTTCAGTAGAATTCTCTCAACAAAAACCGCAAGAATACGTAGAACGATTCTTAGTAGGCAAGTTCAATCCTTCTTACATAGTAATAGGATATGATCATAAATTTGGGCTAAACAGACAAGGAGATATTTCTCTTCTACAATCTTATGAAACAACTCACAATTTCAAAACCATCAAAATAGATGAAGAAGAAATTTCTGAAATAACTATTAGCTCTACTAAAATTCGAAACGCCTTAATTAATAATGAAATTGATGTCGCGAATAACTACCTAAATTACCCTTACATGATTTCAGGAAAGGTTATTTATGGAGAGCAAGTTGGTTCCAAAATTGGCTTTAAAACCGCCAATATTCGAGTTGATGACGACAATAAACTAATTCCACCTTCAGGCATATATGCAGTGAAAGTTCATCATGGACAAAATCATCATGAAGGTATGTTATATATAGGGAATAAACCGACAATTCATGATAATGCAGCAAAAACTATTGAAGTAAATATATTCGATTTCAATGAAAACATCTATGGCGAATACATCAGACTTGAATTAATAAAATTCATTAGAAACGATGAAAAATTTAATGGATTAGATGCTTTAACCTTGCAACTGAGAAAAGATGAAATTTCTGCAAGAGGAATTCTTCAGAAATATCGTGCAAATAACCATAAAGAAGAAAGAAATACTGCTATTGTAATATTGAATTATAATGGCGAAAGCATTATTGAATCTTACCTTCCATCTACGCTTCATTCAACTACCCATGCTGTTGATTATGTGTTAATAGACAATGCTAGTACTGATGAGTCTGTTCCTTTTATGAAGGAATGGCATCCCGAATATCGTCTCATTGAATTCACTAAGAATTATGGTTATGCAGGTGGATATAATAAAGGTTTGGAGCATGTAAAAAACAAATATGTAGCACTTATTAATTCTGATATACGGTGTACTCAAAGTTGGCTTGATCCCATTATAGAAATGATGGAGCGAGATGAAACAATAGGGGCTGTTTCGCCCAAAATTCGTTCTATAGCAGAACCTGATCATTTCGAGTATGCTGGTGCTTCGGGAGGCTTCATGGATTTTCTTTCTTATCCATTTTGTAGAGGTCGAATCTTTTCTACTGTTGAAAAAGATGAGAACCAATACGATGAAGTCAAAGAGATATTTTGGGCGAGTGGAGCTGCTATGGTTGTAAGAAAAGACATATTCGATAAGCTTGAAGGATTTGACTCATCTTATTTTGCTCACCAAGAAGAAATTGACTTTTGCTGGAGGTTAAAAAGAGCTGGATATAAAATCATGGTTCAACCTAAATCATTAGTCTATCACTTGGGAGGAGGTACTCTAGCATACGAAAGTCCCAATAAAACTTATCTGAATTTCAGAAACAATCTTATTACATTAATCAAGAATGATGAAAGTTCTTTCTGGTTCTTCAAGTTCATTTATAGAATAATACTTGATGGTTTAGCTGGCATTCAAATATTAGCACAGGGAAAACCTAAAAACGTATGGGCTATTGCTAGAGCGCATTGGTATATATTTCCTAGGTTTTTTAGTTTGATGGATAAAAGAAAAACCACTAGGAATTTAATTAATAAGTATAGAATAGGAAAGTATAACCGAACTGGGTTATACAGTAAAAGTATAGTTGCACAATACTTTATATTAGCTAAAAAGAAATTTGTTGACTTATCTGCTCATGGCTGGAAATAAAGCATTTACTGAAATTTACAAAGATGATGATATTATTGTCATCAATAAAGCACCAGGATATCCTGTAATCCCTGGTAGAAATTTAAAATTATCATCTATAGTTGAGCTACTTAAAGCAAAATATGGTGAAAATGTATTTGTAAACCATAGAATCGATAGAAATACTAGTGGCATTGTTTTATTCGCTTTTAATAGAGAATCACATGCATATATTAATGATTTATTCCTGAATAACAAAGTCGACAAACTATATCATTGTATATCAGCTGGTAAACTGAAAGAAGGAACACATGTAATCGATAAAGCAATTTACATAAATTCTAGGTACAATAAAGTTAGTATAAAACCCAAAGGGAAAAAATCAGTCAGTATTTACAAAGGCATTGAATCCAAAGGAGAATTTCATAAAATAGAAGTTAAAATAGAAACAGGAAGAACACATCAAGTTAGAGTTCACTTGGCAAGTGAACGTCTTCCTATTCTAGGAGACGATCTCTACAATAAAAAGCCATTTTATTATTTAAAGGATTTAAAAAAGAAGTTCAGCACGAGTAAAAACAAAGAAACACGCCCTATAATAGGTAGACAAGCACTTCACGCGTATAGCTTAACTGTCACCCATCCGAAAACTCAAGAAGAAATAATATTCACTGCTGAATGGCCAAAAGACATGAAAGCTGCTTGGAATATTTTATATAAGTATGCTTGATAAGAAGTTATA
>CAZMKA010000072.1:0-17025 GCA_964566605.1 uncultured Saprospiraceae bacterium
CAACACTACCATTGTTGAATCAACAGATCCTCCTGCTGTAATTAACCACACTAAAGATACAATTTGAAAGCCAATCACAACTGAAAGCAAAGAAACAATCAAAAAGTAAAAGCTGTAATTAACCACACTAAAGATACAATTTGAAAGCCAATCACAACTAATTCGCTTATCTGCTTTCTTAAATCAGAGCTGTAATTAACCACACTAGCCGCCTTTCTGCAAAATCAATTTGCAGTTCATTCCTTATTTTGACTTCATCGTCAAAATTCCTTTCGGATCAGTCTTTCATAATTTGAAAGCCAATCACAACACCCAAGTCCATTGCCTCGTTTGTTGGTGCACTGTAATTAACTACACTAGCCACTTGTTAACAAAATCAACTTGCAGATACTTCCTTTTTAATTGTTGCTGTTGTACTTTTAAAATCGCTTCTTTACTTTTCAAGATGTTCGTTTGTAGCTAAATCCCCGCGTCAGTTGCATGGAAGGCTTGTCGTCACGCCTTAGCGTGATGATGAGCGAATAGCGAAACCTAGAATGGAACGCCCGGACGCCCTAAATATATCTTAATCATCACTTCAACCTCACCTCCATATAGACTGGTTGATGATCGGAAGCGGCAAAATCAAGATCAATTCCCTTCACCTCCTTAACTTCAACATTCGGTGAAATCAAATAAAAATCGATGAGCGTGATAAAAGAGGCTCCTTTCTCGTAAATAAAATCTGTCTTTCGATTTGTAGGGACGGTTGGATCATAAACCCATTGCCAATCTTGTGGAAAAAGATCATCTTTGATATTATACTGTATATATCCTTCTGCCAACTCAGGTGCAAAAGTATCATATGGAAAGTCAGGAGGACACTGATTCCAGTCACCACCAGCTATTACATAATTCCCTTTTTCATACTCTTCCAAAGCCAAGTTTTTAAAATATTCAACTTGTTGTTTTTTGATAAATCCTCCTTTATCAAATGCGGAATTATGTACATTCATAACAACTAGTTCCTTTCCTGTTTCTAGCGGATATCTATGCAAAGCAATGCACCTGTCAAGTTGAAAAATCCGTGTTGACCATTCGTATTCTCCAGGAAGTTGAAAACGAGTAGCCGATTGATTAGGAAATCTAGAAAAAGTGGCGAGTCCACTATAGACTTTACCCATTACATTGTGTGGTTCAAGGATGGGAATAGGAACTCTTTTTACATCATAATTTACAGCAAATGTACTTTCATACCCAGGAAAGTTATCTAAAATACGAGTGTATTGGTTTTTATGGTAGCTTCTTTTGGAATCTAAATCTACCTCTTGTAACAAATAAAAGTCTGCAGAATATTCTTCGAAAAAACTTGATTGTAACGTAAGATATTCTTCTACTAATGCCTCAGGAGATCTCACCATTGCATCACCTGAAAATAAAAGTCGATCGCTTTTGAAGAAAAAGTCCGACTTCGCACCTAGACCAGCATAACCCAAATTCCATGTTATGAATGAAAAACTTGAATCACTTATCATTTTTTTCTTTATCGCATTGTAAGGTGTTAGCCTTATTTCTTCCTCCGGTTGAAAGTCTGTTAATGTCGAATAACCCAATGAAATTCCTACATACAATAGGAAAGCTACAAGTAAAATGAGAATAAAATAAAATACATTCCTCAACAATTTCATATGGACCTTTATTGGACGCTAAATTTATTATATAAAAGGTATTAAACCTAAATAGGTACATTAAAATTATGCGATGTTTATACTATTTCTAAATCGTCCTGCAAATATTTCTATTCACTAGTCAGATCAACTAAAAAAAGGTGAGTTTCCCCACCTCTTTTCATCACGGTATTATAAATTATATTTTTTATAGATCATTCTCATCTTTTTGAATAGTATTTAAATAAACGTTTTGAGCTGCTAATTCTTTATAGAAAGCTTGTTCATACATAGAAAGTACCTCTTTTTCTGTTTCAGGTAAATCCCAACCAAGTAAGTCGTTTAGTATTTGATCAATAATTAATAGAATTTTTCTAATCCATTTTGGCGCATTAAGAAGGTCTAGAATGAAGAAAATTAGTTTTTTTATTTCTTTTATAATTCTATTTAATCCGAATTTAGAGAAAATTGACTTAAGATTAAGTGAAATTTTTTGAGCACTTTTAACCATTGGAATTCCAGCTGATTTTACAACAAGTTCATTTATTTCTAACTTAGTATTTTCTGATTCATTTATTATTTTTTCTCTTAAATAACTTGCAATACCATCAAACTGCTCTTGTAGAGGGTTTAAAAAAGTTGTTACTACTACTTGATAATCTTTATCTGTAGTAGACTTTTTTATACCTTCAATCATTTGTGCAGGTAATTGAGATAATCCTTTTAAAAACTGTTCTAGCACATTGTTTTCTGTTTTTGACATTTTATTGATTTAAAGTTTATTGCCTACTCTATTATCACTTTTCGGCTGCCGCGAATTATTAATTTTTAGTTTATCTAAAATGGATATTCTTCCTTAGCTTTTACATCTTAATACACTTTACAAACTATCCAAAAACTCTTGTCGCTTTCTCCTAGAAACGGGCAGTTCTGTTCCATCACTTAAATGAACCCAACCACCTTCAGACTTTATATATTTTCTGATGTGTTTCATGTTTACTAGATAGGAAGAATGGATACGCTCGAAATTGTAAAACTCTATTTTACCTTCAAGTTCTTTGAGTGGTTTGCTCAGCATTATTTTTGAATTCGAGGATAGATAAACGATGCAATATGCTCCATTTGCTTCACAGTAAATGATTTCGTCTTCTCTTACGATTTCTATCCCTTCTTTTGTAATTAATTTAATTCGTTTTCCGAAACCACGTTTTAATTTGTTCTCTTCATTTATCCATTGATTGTCTTGAATATGTGCAATGCGTTTTCTGACTTTTAGGATAGCTTTTACGACATCATCAGGACTGCAAGGCTTCAATAAATAATCGATTGCATTATACTTTATTGCTCTGAGCGCGTATGCATCTTTATCTGTATTAAAAATCAAATGAAAGTCCTTTTCGGGCAATAATTCAAGAATTTCAAAAGCTAGACCTCCTTCGATTTCAACATCCATGAAAACGATATCACAATTGGCTTTTGCTAATAATTTCCTTCCTTCAACTACTGATTTTGCATGTCCTATAACTTCTATATTATCACAATACATTTCGAGAGTTTTCTTAAGCAAGATGAACGCATCTTCTTCGTCCTCTATGATAATTACTGTTAACCGATCCGACATTATTTTCTTAATTTTTTGAGTACAATTATATTGTCGCAAATCATTAAAAAAACGTTACCCTTTGTACTGTGAAATATTTAATTTTCTAAATAAGCTTTACCATTTCCTTCCAAGATAAATCCTGCCCAGTAAAATGCGTCTTGGTATTCTCCTCCCTTCAAAAACGCTTGTTGCGTCTCATACATAGCCTGCTGAGCACTCATCCCAAGGCTCCAATTTTTATAAAAATTTCGTGAGAAAACACTTGTTACTTTATCGTCCACAGGCCACAAGGTTGAAATAATCGTCTCCGTCCCTATCTCCTTAAAACTTCTCGATAAACTATATTTTCCATTCCCTTGCAAGGTATAGCCTATCCCGGAATTACAAGTGCTCAAGTACATAAATCGAGGCGCCTCATTATATGCATTAATTTCACTAACATAAAGCGTATCAACCGCTCCATCTTTTTTATTCAAAGCCAAGAAACAATTCTGACGTACTTGTGCTTTCACCACGGCATGTGAACTAATATGTATAATATCTTGAGCTAAATTTTCCTTTAGAATTTCTTTAGTAAATGATTCATCTTTCATGATTTTTGGGCTCGAGCCCAAAAGAACTTTAAGTGATTCCACTTCATTTAATCCACTTGCTAATTCGACGAATACTTTCTCATTAATACCATTTATACTTTCTTCGTCAGAGTAGCTAAACAAGGTGCTTTTTGCGGGAGAAAGCTGGATAGATTCAGTATTTTGAAACCAAAAATCCAAATGATGTGGAATGGTTAAAAACGCAGCGAAAGGCAGGTTCTGTAAGACATCATCAGGTATTATCGTGATGGAATTTACAATTTGCATATTTGTAGGTAAGATCATTGTTGACAAACTATCTTTGATACTTCTGTTTTCATCTTTTTTAAGGATGGATTCAACATAATTTACCGTAAGTCTTCGAAGAATGGGAAGGGATAATTTTTCGAGACTGATATTATTCTCAGCGTCAATAAATATTTTCCAACAGATTTCCCCGTGCGCAATAAACACTAAATGCGGTTCTTCTAGGTCAAACAAATCTACATTACGTTCTTTTCCACTTGCTTTAAAAGCACGTTTTTCGATTATTTTTTTGGTTTGGGTTGAACCCAAAAAGTAATCATAAATAGTTTTGTAATCCTTAGAAGAATATCGATCACTGTATTTGAAATCGTTCGTATTAGTGATGGCTTGAACGATGTTTGCAGGCATTTTATCCTCAGCATGTAAGGAGTTAATTTTGCCTTGTGATTCTGTAAATTGATTTTTTGAATCAAAAACAATTTGCATTACGAGTTCCCAAGATGATGAATTCTTCACGATGAATTTCTCCTTTTCAAACAATGAAATTAAAGAACTTGAATTTTCCACATAAAGATCACCCAAGTGTAATTCGTCCTGATTCCCAAAAAGTTGATTTGCCAACTTGCGATATTGCATCCCATATTCATATGCTTTGAGTTTATTCGCATCGTATTTTTCAACGGAAAATTTAGCTTTATATAGCTCGAAATAAGAGGAAGAGTTGTAGAAAGATTTTAGTGTTTTGATATCTTCCGAGCAATCTTCAAGTTCTGTGATTAGTTGAAGATATGTTTCCGCTTTAGAAAATTCTTGTTTCTCCAAATAACAATAAAAAAGGTAATCATACAGAATTTCTAGTCTGGTATTACAGTCATTTTTTTTAAAGTATTGAATTGCTTTTTCATAAGACTTTATAGCTAATTCTATCTTGCCATTTTCATAAGCGAGATAACCTTTATTCAGGTGTAAATTAGATAGATAATTAATGTCTTGTATACTTGTGTCGAGCGAATTCAAAAGATTGATACCTTCCTGCATTTTTCCTTGTTCAGCAAAAATATTAGCGACAATAATATTCATTTCATTAGCCTTTCTTGTGTATTCAAGCTTTTCAAATAAGCTTAATGCAAATTCCGAAGACTCTAGTGCATATTTTTGAAAGTCCTTACCTTTTTCGTTAGTTAAAACAGCAGCTTTAAAAGCAAACAAATCTGCTTTTTGGCGAATAAGTTGTGTAGAAAAAGAGGAGGTTTCCGTAAGATGAAGACCATAACTTATTGCTGCTAAACTCGCTTGATAACTTCCTATAGCATTCCATACTTCGGCTTGTCGGATAAGGACTTCAATAAAATAAAACTGAGATATGAAGTCATTTTCACTCCACTTTATGTTTATCTGATCTATTAATTCTTGGGTTTTGAGATAGTCTGATAATTTGTAATTAATTCGAGCGCCGAGAAGGAGATTTTCATAGTTAGTTATATCATCAAGAATACGATCATTTTCTGTGGATAACTGGTCGGATACTTTCCAAGCAGATTGTGCTGATTTATAGTCTAAAACATGTAAAAGGCTATCTAGAGTAAAAAAATATGAAAAATTTTCTTGCAAAAAATTTCGACCGTATAGAAATTCAAGAGAACCAGATACTTTGAAAGTGCTACCATTTAAAGGTTTGAGAGTTGTAGAAGGATATAGAGCTTGCGATGAGAAATTTTGTAATTCGGAAGTAATTTTAGTATTTTGGTTTCCACATCCATGAAATGCGAGAATCAAAACAAACAAAATACTTAACCAAAAAATCCTTTCAAACATGTCTACAAATAAAGTAATAAGGGCTGTTCTTATTGTCATTACAGTTCTACTAATTTCAATTTTTATTTATCAGAAAGTTATTAAAAAGACATGTTATGAATTTATAGTTCAAGCTGATAACTGTGAAAATACACCCTATTTAATTATTTTAAATACGTACTTAGATACCATCGATGTAGAGAACCATGATCCTTTGGTTATTCCAACAAATATATTTGAACCAAATTTTCAAATTGAAGCAAGTAAGTTTTATAAAGTAACAGGAACAGAAAAACAATCTGGAGAAATAACTTTTTCAATTGATTTAACAGATAAAACTTCACACAAAAAATTGTATACTCCAGCTATTTATAAAAAATTCTCAGCAGAAAGAGAACATACATTTTGCGGATTAGACCACTATAAAAACTATCACACAAAAAGACACATTGTTAAAGTTGGTCTTTCAGCATATGTAGGAAGCCCAAATGATACTTTAACATTAGCTTCTTCATCAACAAACGCAGAAAAATATTATCTATATAAAGTTAAAAGAACCAATACCGATTATGTAGTATTAGACGAAGCTTTAGATGCTATATACCCAGGATTTGAAACATCCAATTTATATTTCTCAAAAGACTATGATACTAAATTTTTCATAGAAGTAGAGGGAGAGATAATTGGTGTTTACAAAATAGAGGATATATCTGATACACACGAACATTAAAAATGAAAATAAAGAAGATATATTTAGCTTATTCAATTATTTTATTGTTCTTAATCATTTGGATTTTTGCTTTCCCACTGGGTATAAAGCATACTTTTTCAGGCGATGATTCTTTGTTTTATGATGTAGATAAAGGGACTTTAGAAAAGAAGAGAATTTTTAACTTAAGCAATAAGAAGTTTTATGCATTTGTTGAAGGTAAAAAAATAAAAGAAAACAACCCTTACCCTGGTGGAGTGAAACTCGAAGAAATTGAAAAAATCCCTGTCAGAATTTATTCATCTAAAGATGAAAATTATCAAAAATCCATGAGGCTTATTTTAAAATTTGCAAGTGAGGCAAGTGATAAACTACATTCCGTATACAAGCCTGATATTACAGACATTAAATTCATTAATCCTCAAAATTTCAATAATCTTGCTTTCACCAAATCAGATGATGGAGAAAATACTTTTAAGCAAATAAAAGATAGCTCTTGTAGCGATTGTATACATATCATAACTTCAGAGAATCTTTTTTCTGAAAAGTCTGCGTTTCATAAGGTATGGGATAACTCAAATATTATATTTATAAATGAAGGGAATAAAACGAATCCACGGGTTATTATGCACGAACTAGGTCATTTTGTATTTGACAAAATTGAAATGGATGGAGAAGGAGGACATATTCAAGAAAAAGATTCTTCAATTTACCCTTATTTTTCCCAACATTTAATGTCAGTTATTGATGGCCCATTCAATTATTTTATTGATCCAAGCTTTCTTTTAAGTGAATATATAGATGATAAACCTTTATCAACAGAATTTCACTTTCCTTTTGATTTTGCAGAGTTAAAAAATCCTTTCAGATGCACAGAGAATTCTGAAAGGATTACAGATGATTGCTTAAACGCAATAATCGATTATTATGGAGCTGACTCTATGAAATTTAATACTTTGCTGGAACAAAATGCTTCACTTTATAACGATATTAAACTCCGATCAATTCCAGAAGCAGGTTCATTTAAAATAGCCGAAAACTTTGATTCTCAAAATATACAAACAGGTGGAGTCTTGAGTTGGATCTTCAATAATGAAGAGGTTTTTGACCCACATGAAATTAATAATAATGAGAGATATTCATTAGCTGATTTCAAATGGATGATTGTAAGGCTTGCACCGAATTTAACTGATGACGAACATAATGAACTTGCTCGATTGCATTTTGAATCATTTTATAAGAGAAGAATTCAAAAACTTAACATCTGGAAAATTAAAATAGAACTTGATAAACCAGAACCTGTTGTAGATCCAAATGGAGTTCAACTCGAAGGCGATGAACTTGTAGATTTCGTAATAGAAAATACAGAATTAATTGAATTAGAAATTGAAATTACAACTGAAACAGGATCACCTGATCCCGATTCGCCTGATAAACCAGGAGGAACAATAATTAATGTTACTGCTGAAGATGCACAAATAAAAGACAAAACGGATTTAGAAAAAGAAAAGGAAAAAAGAGGTATTGAAAATATAGTAGATTTTAAGAAACAAAGAAACTAACTAATCCACCAACTTCCCAAGCTCCGTATTTTGTAAACCATACTTCTCTATCCACTGCTTGGTTTTAACCAAGTCCTTACTGTGGAATAGCAAGTGCGCTTTGTAGAATATGGCGTCTCTATTTTCAGGAGAAGTTCTGAGGATATCATCCATTAATTGCTCACTATCCTCGAATCTTCGTAAGTCAAAGTAGTATATCGCTGAATCGAGTTTAGTCGTAATCAATTCCGCTGATCTTGTTCCTCTATTCTCTGGAAATTCGTAGGAATCCAATAGTGTAGCATATTGCACATCATCTACTTTCTCACTTTTATTGAGCGTTAGTAATAGAACTGCTAACACCGCAAAGATTAGTCCTAAGATAATGAACAATAATCTGAATCTTTTCGGTTTACTCTTGACAAGAACATCATCTCCCTGCTCCGATGAATCCAATTTAGATTGCACCGCTTCAACTTGCGCACGCAATTGATCTTCAATATTCGCATCCAATATCTTTTCAACCACATCGCGATTCTCGACAGCCATTCTGAGATCATTATCATTCGCCATAGCAGAATCCATCTCCTTCATTTCTTCTTCTGAAAGTCGACCGTTACAATAAGCATCTATATGTTCATAAAAATCTTTCAATAGCTTCTTATACTTTTTACTAATTCTTGATTATTCGAAAGAAAGGTATACAATTCTTTAAGACATTCACTTTTCTTTTTACGAACCATTCCTTCAGATTTATATCCTAGCATCTCAGCTATTTCTTTCATCTTATATCCATCGGCCCAATACAACAATACTTCTTTACATCGCTGTCGCATCTTAGAAAGAATAGTTGAAAGCGTGTCTTTCAATTCTCCTTTTAATAACAGATCTATCGCTATATTTTCCTTATCTACTAACTTCAATTCTTCCGGTGTTTCTGAACTCAATTTTAATTTTCTTTTTCTCAATTTACTTATCCATAAATTGTGTGCAATCCCTAGAATATATGATTCATGAGATTGTTTCAATTGGAATTCAGGGTTCTTTATAATATGCTTCATGAAAGCTATAATAGCGTCATGAAAAATCATTTTTGCATCGTCTTTATCTCCTGAATTTTGTAAAACAAATTTCAAAATCCTAGACTCGATTTTCGAATCTTGTAAAAGATAATGCACAGCCGCTTCTCTTTTTGGGGCGCTAGCCCTTATATAATTTAATAAATCTTCTTTTAGCAACTTATATGTAATGTCGTATAAAGTATTTGTATCGTTACCCCTAAGTTAAAGAAATCATGAAATTATGCTGCAATTAAGCATAGAAATCACATTGTGAGTTTAGTCTTTGAACTAAAATCAATAGTACAAATCAATAAGATTATGTGAACTATTAAGCTTTTTTACCGCCTCTTATCAAACCTCTAAACGTAAAATAGGCGGACAAACCTCCTATAACCATCATAGCATAACCTAAATAGAACAATATTTGATTGCCATCACCTTTACTAGAACTTTCTTTCAAGGCACATGGATCACCAAGTGTTGCTTTTGAAGGATTCGTGCTATCATAATTTATTTCAGCAACCATCATTTCAAGAGTTGGTTCAGATCTCCCAGTTTGAGTTAAAGTATACTCTTTTTCATCAACTTTGTAATCGTAATAATACGTATAGGTCCCTTTCTTTTGTTTATATTGATCTTGGATCATACCTGTTGTAGTAGCCTTATTATTACATATGGCAGTGTACTTATTTACTTGGCCTGTCCTTACAAAATTTGAATTTGCTGTTTGAAGTTTATATCCTGCGAATGCGATTGCAACGCCTACAAGAATAATGATTAACTTTTTCATGTAAGTTGGTTTGTTTATGAATTGATTCTCTAAATGTACAAAACTATTCTGAGAACAGCATTACTAGCAATTCACCAACTAGATAAGAAACCTTATTCTTCTTTCTTTAGATATGTTTTAGCTAGAATAAGTTCTACAGCCTCTACACCTTCTAGCTCGACCCTCGAATTATTCTTAATTCCTATCTCATAATCGCCTATTTGCTGGAAACGGAAACTTGGTTGAAGGAGTAAATCGACTTTACATGTAGATCCTGAACAGCGTCCTTGCCATGACCCCATTCCATCAGCAAGTTGAAAAGAAACATCGTCATTCAATGACTTCCCATCAGGAAATGAAGTCCTTAAATCAACATAAAAATTCTGATAAGAGAAATCGTCAGAATGAGTGACTCTTGCGATGAGATCGTATTTAACTAATGTATCATTTACTGGAATCTTATAGACTAATTCCTTCGTGTAATCCCACGTTCCGTCTAGCTTTTCCTTATGCTTATAAACAATGTCATTACTACATGAACTGAGTATTATAAGCATAAAGAAAAAAACTAGATTTACGTACTTCATTAGCTAAAATAATCTTTCATTTTCTCAAAGAAACCCTTTTCTTCTTTCCCTGGATTCGGCTTGAAATTCGGCATATCTCTCAATTGCTCCATCAACTTCTTCTCTTCTTTATTCAAGGTCTTAGGTGTCCATAAATTTACATGAATTAATTGATCTCCTTTACCATATCCTTGCAGTTCAGGAATTCCTTTACCTCTCAAACGGAAAATCTTACCTCCTTGAGTACCTGCAGGCACTTTTATTTTTACTTTTCCTTCAAGTGTTGGCACTTCTATGCTCGTCCCCAATGCTGCATCCGCAAAATTCAGGAATAAATCATAAATGATATTTTGACCATCACGAGTGAAATGCTCATGCGGCTTTTCCTCTATACTGATTAATAAGTCTCCTGCTGGACCACCGTTCTTTCCTGCATTTCCTTTTCCTCTCATAGACAATTGCATGCCCTCTTCAACTCCCGCAGGAATATCAATCTGCACAACTTCTTCATCCATCTTACGACCTGATCCTTTACAAGAATTACAATTAGCAGTAACTGTTTTCCCTGAACCTCCACATCGCGGACACGTTGTCGTTGTCTGCATTGCACCTAGGAACGTCTGCTTCACCTGTCTTACATATCCACTTCCACTACACGTTTCACATGTCTTCACAGAACTACTGTCTTTTGCTCCACTTCCACTACATGAATCACATCCTACTTGCTTTTTAACCTTTATCTTTTTCGAAACGCCATTAGCGATTTCTTCTAAACTAAGTGCCGCTTTTATCCTAAGATTCGAGCCTCTTTGTCCCGTATTACTTCTTGTTCTTCCTCCTCCCGACGAACCGCCGAAAAACGAGTCAAATGGACTTCCTCCACCTCCGAATATATCTCCAAACTGAGAGAATATATCTTCCATGGATGCGCCTCCTCGACCACCACCAAACTGTGCATTTACTCCGTCATGCCCGAAACGATCATATCTTGCTCGCTTATCCGCATCACTTAAAACTTCGTATGCTTCAGCCGCTTCTTTGAATTTCTCTTCAGCCTCTTTATTATCCGGGTTACGATCAGGGTGATATTTCATTGCCACCTTACGGTAAGCTTTTTTAATCTCCTTTTCGTCCGATGATTTAGTAACACCTAATATTTCGTAATAATCTCTTTTTGCCATAATTTTTTATTCTCCTACCACCACTTTAGCATGACGAATTATCGTGTCATTTAGGTAATAACCTTTTGTAATGGTATCAATAACTTTCCCTTTCATTTCCGCATTTGGGGCAGGAATTTTAGTTATCGCTTCATGTAATTCTGGATCGAAAACTTCTCCAGTAGATTCCATTGCTTTCAATCCTTTGCTTTTCGTAACGCTATGAATTTTATTGTAAACAAGTGTTACACCCTCTGAAAATTGTTCCGTCGATTTATCATCTTCAGCACTCATTTTCGCTCTATCGAAATCGTCAAGTACTGGTAATATATCCACTAATACATCCCTACTTGCGTTACGCATTAAATCCATTTTTTCTTTAATGGTACGCTTCTTAAAGTTATCGAACTCAGCGAAAATACGTAAGTACTTATCTTTCAATTCAGCAATTTCTATTTCTCTTTCTCTTAATTGCTCTTCAACAGTCAATTCCTTTTCTTCAATCTGCTCTTGCTCCTGATCTTTTACCTCTTGATCTTGAACTTCCTGCTCTTTTTCTTTCTTGTTTGATTTCTTCTTTGCCATTCTAAATTTTTTGAACATTCACCTTTTTTATATCAATTCCCTTGCCAAGCATTATTTCCGCCATAATGACAGCAAAAATATGACTACTTTACTAAATTGTCTTTTAAATATTTGTCTAGCTCCTTTTCTGTCATGTTTACACCTAGTATTCGTCCATCTTTCCGCACTAAATAATTCGAAGGAACTTCCGTTATTTTATATAAATCTTTTAATACTGAATTCTTCCAGTTTTGCCTTACATGTTTCTCCCATATCAGCCCATCTTTAGCTACGGCTTTCGCCCAAATTTCTTTATCATCTGTCTGCTCAAGTGCAATGCTAATAATCTCAAACGATTTTCCATCCTCTGCTGGCTTTTGACCATATTTCTCATAAACATCGACCAAAGCTCTATTGGATTGACGACAAGGTCCACACCATGATCCCCAAAACTCTATTAACACCAATTTATCTTCCGCAAATTCATATAAATCAAAGTCCTCTCCCGACTCTAAAACAGTTTGAAAATTAGGTGCTTTTGTACCTACTTCGAACTCAGGAATATGGTAAATATAACGTCCTACAAAAAATAGAATCATACCCAAAGGAATAATAAGCCATAAATTCTTCATCATATTCTTTTTAATAACATTTGAAATTGAAGGATTAGCTCCATAGTAAACTTTATATTTACGCACCGCAATATTACAGTAATTCTACCATATGATAATAGGTGTAAATGCCCGCTTACTTTTGAACCATAGAATGGAAGGTATTGCCCGTTATTGTTGGGAAACAACTCAACTATTAATTAAGAAACATCCAGAACATAGCTTTGTTTTGTTTTTTGATAGAGCATATGATCGTTCCTTTAAAATTGCTGACAATGTCCAGTGTGTAAGTCTATTTCCTCCAGCACGTCATCCTATTCTTTGGAAATGGTGGTTTGATTATAGCTTGACGAAAGCGATGAAAAAATATAATGTAGACGTTCTTCTCAGTGGAGATGGTTTTATGAGTCTTCGCTCAAAAATTCCTACACTTCTTGTCTCTCATGATATTGCATACTATCATTTTCCACAGTATATGAAGAAAGGACAGTTGAATTATTACCGCAAAAACGTTCCTATTTTTCACGAAAGGGCCAAACACATTATTGCCGTCTCTGAATCCACTAAGGCTGATTTGATAAGACAATTTGGGCTCAAGCCCAAAAAAATAACAGTAGCTTATAATGCTTTGCCAAGTACAATTCCTTTGGGTTTAAACCCAAAAAATAAAAATTATTATTTGTATCTCGGAAGTGTACATCCAAGGAAAAATATTATCAATCTGCTCTTAGCTTTTGATACTTTTGTGGAGCGATTAAAAGGTGAAGGAAATTACGATGAACTACCCAAATTACTTTTAGCAGGAAGATCAGCTTTCGATAATGATGAAGTGTTTTCAAAACATAATAACATGAAAAATAAAGCACTTGTAGAATTCCGAGGAAGTGTGGACGAAGCAGAAAAGTGGAAGCTTTTAGCGGAAGCCAAATGCATGTGCTACATAAGTAAATGGGAAGGATTCGGGATACCTATCCTTGAAGCGATGCATGCCGAAACTCCAGTAATTACAAGCGATGAAGGTGCTCAAGCTGAAGTAGGGAATGATGCTTGCTTACAAGTTTCTCCACATAATTTTAATGCTATTGCGGAAAAAATGTACGAGGTTTACACCAATAAAAAATTGCGTGATGAACTGATTGAAAAAGGTAAAAAACGCGTAAAAGACTTCAACTGGGAAGTCAGTGCAGACATCATTTTCAAGGAATTGGAAAAATTGATGCAAAATTAACAACTATTACTAAGTAGCTTTATTAGTATTCTATGTCTAGAAAAAATTCGATTTCAGTTATTGGGGCGCGAGAGCATAATCTTAAGGATATCAGTCTTGAAATTCCTAAAGATAAGTTGGTTGTTATCACTGGTGTAAGTGGTAGCGGAAAATCGTCATTGGCGTTCGACACTATTTATGCTGAAGGGCAAAGAAGATACGTGGATACGTTTAGTAGTTACGTTAGACAATTCTTAGGTACGATGGATAGACCCGATGTTGAAAAAATCGATGGTTTATCGCCTGTAATTTCGATAGAACAAAAGACAACTGGATGGAACCCGCGATCGACTGTGGGAACGACAACAGAGATATATGATTTTCTGCGTTTATTGTACGCAAGAATTGGCGAGGCGTATTCCTACGAGACGGGAAAACGAATGATAAAGTTTAGTGAAACGAAGGTCATTAATCTTATAATGAATGATTTCGACGGGAAGAAAATAGTGATTTTAGCGCCTGTCGTAAGAGGTAGAAAAGGACATTACAGAGAACTTTTCGATCAAACTAGAAAGAAAGGATTTACGAAAGTTCGAGTGGATGGAGAAATTGTTGATCTGATCCAAGGTTATCAAGTTGATCGATATAAAGTTCATGACATTGAGGTCGTAATTGACCGAATAAAAGTAAGCGAAACTCGAAGAGATCGAGTTACCCAAGGAATACAGACTGCCATGAAAATGGGGAATGATTTCATGATGGTTTACGATATGGATGCGGATAAAGTTCATCCATTTTCAAAGAAGTTAATGGATCCAGGAAGCGGCGTTTCCTACGAAGAACCTTCTCCAAATACGTTTTCATTCAATTCACCTTACGGATCGTGTAAAACATGTAATGGCCTAGGAAAATTGAATTCCGCTGACATGGAAAAAGTCATCCCGAATGATAAATTGTCCATTAACGAGCAAGGAATAAAACCTTTCGGGGAAGTTCGAACGACCAACATGTTTAAGCAACTTCGTAAAATAGCGAAGAAGTATAAATTCACTTTTTCTACACCTATAAAGGACATTCCAGAAAAAGCATTGAATCTGATTTTATACGGAAATGGAACTGGACATTCGGCTGCTTTTTCCAAGTACGAAATGATGTACGAGCTAGAAGATGAAGGTATTGTTCCTATGATTTCTCGATGGTACAATGATACATCTAGTGAGAAAATAAGAAATTGGGCGTCGGAATTTATGACGATAGTTACTTGTCCTACATGTAATGGATTTCGACTTAAAAAAGAAGCGTTACACTTTCGATTAGCTAAAAAGCACATTGGAGAACTGGGGCAATATGACTTGAATGAATTGTACGATTGGTTTTCAACGATAGAAGATCATCTTGACGAGAAACAAAAGAATATCGCGCGTGATATATTGAAAGAAATTCGAATGCGACTTGGGTTTTTATTGCAAGTAGGATTGGATTACTTAAATTTAAATCGACCGAGTAGAACATTAAGTGGAGGGGAAGCACAGAGAACAAGACTTGCCACACAGATTGGTTCACAATTAACGGGAATTACCTACATACTTGATGAGCCGAGTATTGGTTTGCATCAACGAGATAATGATCGATTAATAGAGGCACTGAGAAATCTTACTCGAATAGGAAATAGTGTGTTGGTTGTAGAGCACGATAAAGATTTCATGTTATCAAGTGACTACATTATTGACCTTGGGCCAGGAGCAGGAATACATGGAGGTAAGATTGTAGGGCAAGGAACACCAAAGGAATTTGTGAAATTTGATTCCATTACTGCGCAGTATTTGAATGAGTCGAAGAAAATCGAAATCCCGGAAACTAGAAAGAAAGGAAATGGTTTGTTCCTAGAGTTAAAAGGTGCAGAAGGAAATAATTTACAGAAGGTTAATTTGAAAATTCCATTGGGAACATTTTGTTGTGTAACGGGAGTAAGTGGAAGTGGAAAGTCTAGTCTTATCAAGAGTACACTTTATCCTATACTTAGGCATCATTTTTATAAGAGCACACAGATTCCATTACCATATAAATCATTAAGTGGATTAGAGCATTTGGATAAAGTGATAGAGATTGATCAATCACCGATAGGAAGAACGCCGAGATCGAATCCTGCAACATATACGGGACTTTTTGGGCCAATTCGTACCTTGTATTCGAATCTTCCAGAGTCACAAATTAGAGGATATAAACCCGGAAGATTTTCATTTAACGTAAAAGGTGGTAGGTGTGAAGAGTGCAAAGGAAGTGGAATGCGTGTGATAGAAATGAATTTCTTACCTGATGTATATATAGAATGTGAAAAGTGTCTAGGTAAACGATATAATCGGGAAACGCTGGAAATATTATATAAAGGTAAATCGATCAGTGATGTGTTGAACATGAATGTTGTAACAGCACAAGAATTCTTTCAGCACATACCATCTATTTTCAGAAAATTAAAAACCTTGAATGAAGTTGGATTAGGTTATATAACCTTGGGTCAACAAGCAACAACATTAAGTGGAGGAGAAGCACAGCGGGTAAAGTTGAGTGAAGAATTAAGTAAAAAAGATACGGGATCAACGATTTACATCCTGGATGAACCAACCACAGGACTCCATTTCAAGGACATTCAGCATTTATTGAATGTATTGAATCGATTAGTCGAAAGAGGTAATACGGTTGTGGTTATAGAGCATAATCTAGACGTAGTAAAAGTTGCAGACTATATTATTGACATAGGACCAGACGGAGGAAAGCGAGGAGGAAAGATTATAGCAAAAGGAACACCGGAGCAAATCGTAAAAAAAGGAATAGGATTCACGGCTGAATATCTAGCGAAGGAATTGTAGGGGGAGTGTATGTGACAATAGAATATCCGCAAGTAGGGATATTCACAAGTAAGGACAATGCATAGTAATCCCTCAATATTCTTGTGAC
>CAZMKA010000073.1:0-10110 GCA_964566605.1 uncultured Saprospiraceae bacterium
ATTATATGTTATAGGAAAAATAGATATAAATTTGCTTATACGTAGAATTTCGCTCATTCCTGCGGAATTGCATTAAATGTAATTAAACCCTAACGTATTTATTGTTATATAAAATAAAGAAAAAGCTCGATTACGAAATGCAGAGTTAATGCAACACTTTCTCATCGCTATCGCAAAGACTATTTATTGATTAAGATTTTTCTTTGAAAGGAAACCCAAAACTCTTTTCTGGATGATAACCTTGGATGTCTTTGAAATACTCAGTTGCTCTAGCAATCTCAAGTTCTACAGTTTCCTCAACAAAGTGCGCTTCATCGAAAATAGTCTTTTTGTTTTTCCAATCAAATGCTACATAAACAACAGGAATATTCGCACCTTTAGCAATGTGATAGAATCCTTTTTTGAGTCTTTTAACTTTACCTCTTTTTCCTTCAGGAGCAATCGCTGTACAGAATCTTTCCGATGAATTTATTGTATCCACAACACTATCAATAAATCCTGTCGTCTTACTTCTATCAACAGGAATTCCTCCAAGTCCTCGAAATATCCACCCAATAGGAAATTTAAATAGAGAAGACTTTGCGATAAACCCAACTTCCATTTTGAAAGCAAACTTCATAAAGATACCTACTGGAAAATCCCAATTGGATGTGTGTGGAATCACAACATAAAGTTTCTTTGGAATCTCATTCGGAATATGTCCTAATTTTTGCCATCCCCAAAGGTTAAATATCTTTTTAAAAAACCAACTTACCATGTTAAATTTATGAATCCCAATAATACGAAATTATAAGACATTAATAAAAGTAAAAAGTTTTCAGCTAGAATTAAAAGTGAATCTTTCTGAAGGTTTATGTCCATGAATATTCCCGTTTTCTAAGATTTGAATGACAGAATTTAACATGACTAGTGTAATAGCTTTGTTTTATTCTATTTGATACTAATCATTTATGTAATTTTGCAGAAAAATTAGAAATATGAACGATTTAGAGAAATTAAGCTATAGCTTAGGTTTAAATATTGCAAAGAATCTTCAAAATCAAGGAGTAACTGAATTGGACCCTACAGCTTTATCTCAAGCAGTGGATGACGTTATGAAAGGTGCAGATCTGAAAATAGGATTAGAAGATTCTGCTATTTTACTTAACGAGCATTTTGGAAAATTAGCAGCAAAGCAACACGAAGCAGTAATAGAGGAAGGAAAAGCATTTCTTGAAGCTAATGGAAAAAGAGATGGTGTTGTAACACTTGCAAGTGGTCTTCAATATGAAATATTAACTGAAGGAACAGGAGCAATTCCTACAATCGATAGCACAGTAACTACACATTATCACGGAACAAAGATTGATGGTTCAATCTTCGATAGTTCTGTTCAAAGAGGACAACCAGCATCTTTCCCAGTTAATGGAGTAATACCTGGTTGGACAGAAGCACTTCAATTAATGCCTACTGGATCAAAGTGGAAATTATTCGTGCCATCTCATCTTGCTTATGGAGAAAGAGGCGCAGGTCAACAAATAGGACCACACACAACATTAATTTTTGATGTGGAGCTTTTAGAAATTAAATAAAGATAAATAGAAACCTAGAATTTATAAGGGAATGTTTCTGTTGAAGCATTCCCATTTTTATTGTATTCAATCAGTCATTATAAATCCTATACTTTATATTTGCTAGATGTTGGAGTTTATAAAAAAATATAAAATAGCTTATACACTATATAATGTGTTTCAAAAGAAAAAATTGAAACACAACATTCCTCTTTACAAGAAATACGGATTAAAAAAGAAATACTATTCCTCCATTTCTTCCGAAGACTTTTCTCACATAGATAGTCCACAAAACACTTACGATAAACTTAACTCTAAAGACCATTTGGGCTCCGACCCAAATTTTCTAAAACTTCCAAAAGAAATCCAATCACATCTACTTTCTTGGTCAGACAATGGTTATGTAATTATACCGCGCTTTTTTAGCAATGAAAGAGTAGATGAAATTAATGCAGAAATTGATAAATTAATTAATTCCAAGGAAGCAAACTGGAGATACAGAAACAAGATTATGTTCTCGCACAAGATTTCTGATATCATAAATAATGCAGGAAATGATTCATTAATGCACGATGTTTTAAATACGCTTTTGGGAAGACCCGTAAAATTATTTCAATCCATTAATTTCATAACAGGAAGCAATCAAAAAACACATTCGGATTCTATTCACATGACAACCTTTCCGTATGGAAATTTAATTGCCGTATGGGTAGCATTAGAAGATATAAAAGCCGATAGTGGTCCGCTGCATTATTATGCTGGCTCACATAATTTACCATATTTAATGAATAAGGATTTTAATAATGAAGGGACAAAATTAAAACTAGGCAAGCACAGCTATGACGCATATGAAAACAAAGTAGAAGAAATTGTAAAGGAAAATGAATTTGATAAAGAGGTTTTTCTAGCTAAAAAAGGAGATATTCTTATATGGCATGCTAATTTATTACACGGTGGAGAAGCTGTTGAAAATTCTGAAAGTACAAGAAAAAGTATGGTCTTTCATTATTACGCTGAAGGTGTAATTTGTTATCATGAAGTCACGCAACGACCTAGTTTAATGTAGATTTATTTTTCTTAATTATTGTATCAAATAACAATACAAAATCTTTTCCCGCTTGACCTATTTTAAATCGGTAACTTATGAGTAAATAAATTACATAAATAAGAATGCTAACACTAATAAGGAAAACTCCCGAAACTGGTAAAATCAATTTTAATAAGAAAAGTGTGATTGCAAAAATTGACACGAATAAAATTGATGTAGAGAGTTTTTTAAAGTAGTTTTTTAAATCTAAGTCCAATAAAATTCGCGGAGCTACAAGATGAACTACACGCATTATTATTTCAGCAATTAATAAAGCAAATAATAGCGGAATTAATCCATATTGGATGCCTATAAAAATGCAGACAATACGAATAAATTTATTGATAAATACGATTACTGATATTTGTTTGGATTTACCTTTGGATAAAAAAAGCGGTCCTTCTAATTCTAATATCATAAAGAGGGATACAATACTTAATATTTTAATTAATACACTTATTTCTAACCATTCATCTGGAAGAAGAATACTGACAATCTCTGTGGAAAAAAAGAATATAATTACCAATAAAGGTGCGATAAGATGAAAGACAATGCAGCTTGATCGAACATAAATGCTTTCATTTTTATCTACTTGTTCTTCATTTATAGCGTGCGAAAATAGTGGAAATAATACGGTGTTTAGCGTATTTGGTATTGTTTTAACAGGTGTACGTGTAATGGAAATTGAGCGATTGTATTTTCCTAGTGTATCTTGTGAAAAATAAATTGAGCTTAGAAACTGATCGAGTATTTCACTAATATATATAATAAAGTGAGAGAAGAAAATATATAATGAGAAACTTGTTGTCTTTCTTATATGTGCGAAGTTTAAATGAAGCATAGGTTTGAATCCCGAGTAAATTAAAATAAGAATTACTTGAATAAAATTTAATAGCATTAATTGGACGACAATGGCATAAAAACTGTAGCCTTTGTAGGCTAAAAAGATAGCTGTAATTCCGGATATAATAAATGCGATTAAGTTTATAATACTTAGTTGCTTGAACTTTAATTTTTTATGCATGTATGCTCTGTGAATTATTATAGCACCCCCTGAGATAAGGTTAAACGATAAGGCATATAATATGTTTTTTAACTCAGGTACTTCATAGAACGTAGCAATCGACTTTGCTGATATGCTTAGAATTATTGCTAAGAATAATGCAATAAATAGACTTATAAAGAAATGAGAACTAAGAAATTCTCGAGTGTTATTTTTACTTTGTATGATTCCATGTGAAAAGCCGAAATCCAAGAATACATTAAATAGACTTATAACAATATATATTTTCGCAACAACTCCGTATTCTTCAGGTGAGATGAAGCGCATAAGTATTAGCGTAAAAGCGAATCCTAAAACCAATTGAGTTATTGCACCTATACCTCTCCAAGAGATTGATTGAATAGCTAAGGATTGTTTGGATGCCATCATTTTCTTCAATGCTAAAACTTATTAATTCTAATTTAACTGTTCATTATAATTTTGAAAAAACATGACTACAACTATAAGACTAGTTTACTAAAACAAGTTACGAATAATTAAAATTAGTTCTCTGCCGTATATTTAATGGCACGTGAATTCGTAATTAATAGATTACAAAGCCCTGCAATAATTAATGAAATACCTGCCAAAATCATAGTATTAATTATCTCATCACCTAAGAAAGTCTTATATGCAAAATTAATCCCTCCTACAGCTGCTACTATCTGTGGAATGACAATAAACATATTAAATAAGCCCATAAACATTCCCATTTTTTTAGGATCAATAGTACTCGAAAGCATTGCATATGGCATTGACAAGATACTTCCCCAAGAAATTCCTATGGCAACAAAACATAAATTGAGCATAACTACATCACTACAATATTGCATCATAATAAATCCTAGCCCACCTATTATTAAAGAGCTAAGGTGAAGAAATTTTCTATTTATATTAATTTTACTTGCAACAAAAGCGAAGATTAAAGCGAATGCCATAGACGATAATCCGTACATTCCCATAGATGACCCCACTAAATCAGCTGCATTATTATAGGCTAAATCTGCTATTGCATAAGCATCAACAGACATTTCTCCTTCTTCTGGCTTTGGTGCATTGAAAACATGTTCGGTAATTGCAGGAGTTGCCATGCTCCACATTGTAAAAAATGCAAACCAACTAAAGAATTGAACAACGCCTAGTTTTACCATGGTTGCAGGCATTTTTAAAATGTTTTCTATAATTGAACTAACGCCATTTAAAAAACCACTTGATTCTTTTTTCTCTTTTTCAAAAGCTTCTAGGTCATCTGGTGGATATTCTTTTGTAGTTAAAATCGTATAAATGATTGATGACAAGAACACGATTCCACCAATAAGAAATGCCATTTTTACATTGAGAGGTATTTGACTTGTTACGGTTTCATTAGAAACTCCAATTGATTTTAGAAACCACGGAAGTTGACTTGCTACCCATGTTCCTATTCCTATTATGAGTGTTTGAACGATAAAACCATATGTTCTTTGTGACTCTGGCAATACATCCGCAACTAATGCACGGAATGGTTCCATGCTGATGTTAATTGAACTATCCAATATTAATAATGTACCTACAGCTACCCATAGATATGGCGAATACGGCATAAAAATCAATGCTATTGATGCGAATACCGCTCCAATAAAAAAGAAAGGCTTTCTCCTTCCCCATCTTGGATTCCAGGTTCTATCACTTAGATAACCAATAATTGGCTGAACTATTAAGCCAGCTAATGGGGCAAAGATCCATAACATTGGAATGTCATCTTTTGCTGCACCCAAAGATTGAAATATTCTTGACATAAATCCACCTTGCAATGCGAAACCAAACTGGATACCTAAGAAACCAAAGCTCATGTTCCATATTTGAACAAAACTTAGTTTTTTCTTTTTCTGATTCATCGTTATTTTAATTAGGTCGTGCTAAGTTAGTGAAATTTGTGCCTTTGCTATTTAGAATGAATATAGTTTCTTTTATTGTTACTTTTGTGACAAGTTATAATACATGTATCTAAAGAAATTGAATCTTAATGTAGATAAAAACATTCTTTCTTGAATGTGCGTTATTATTCAGTGATTTATGAACGAAATATAACCTTTGCTTTCTTGTTAAATAAAAGTAAAATAGACGATTTCCTTTATAGTATTAATTTTAATAAGTTACTTTTAGCACCAATACAGCTGTAAAACACATCTATATGATGTTCAAAACAATAAAGATTTACCGATGAAATCAATTCTTAGCGTTCTTATTCTATTTTGTAGCTTGTCTTTAACAGCGCAAAAGACTTTCAATGTAAAGGGAAATGTACAAGATACCTTAGGCAACTCACTTATTGCTTCAACAGTTCTTTTACTCGAGAAGTCCGATTCTACAATGGTGAAGTTTACACGAACGGAACTTGATGGTAGCTTTATTTTCCGTAAAGTGGAACCAGGTAATTATCTAGTAAAGACAACGTATATTGGTTATATTCCTCGTATGGTACCTGTGTCTTCTCAAGGTGACAATGTTGACATTGGCATATTAGAAATGTCTGAGATTGCTGAAGAATTAATGCAAGTTGTTATAAAAGCAGCCAAAGCACCTATCAAGATGAGAGGTGATACTATAGAATATGATGCTTCTACTTTTCAAGTTCCTGAAGGATCAAGTGTAGAAGAATTGTTAAGGCAATTGCCTGGAATTGATGTTGAACTCGACGGTAGTATAATGGCTGATGGAAAAGACGTAGACAGAGTTACTGTTGATGGGAAAAGTTTTTTCGGAAGTGATCCGAAAGCTGCAACTAAAAACTTGCCAGCTGAAGGAATTTCAAAAGTACAGGTTTTCGATACTAAAACAGAAGAGGAAGAAATTACAGGGTCAACGGTTGAATCGGAATCAAAAACGATGAATCTTGAATTAAAGGAAGAATTTAAAAAAGGAGGATTTGGTAAAATAACAGGAGGATTGGGAACGGAGTCTCGAGCGGAACTAAAAGGAAATTACAACAAGTTCAATAAGAAAATGCAGTTTTCTTTAGTGGGTGTTGGAAATAACACAGGAAGAAATGGTCTTGGGTGGAACGATTATCAGGATTTTATGGGATCACAGTCTTTTAACTTCTCTAATGACACAGATTTTGGTTTTGGAGGTGGAGGCGGAAATAGGTTTTATACTTTTGGTGGAGGCGGTAATTCGCTAGAATCTAGTATTCAAAGCTTATTTTTTCAAGGTAATGACGCGGGGTTTCCTGAAAACTACAATGCGGGTGCTAACTTCAATTATAATACAGAAAATACAGAAATAGCTTCTGTGTATTATTATAATCGTGCGGGTTTAGATAGAACAACAGTTACTGATCGAACGAACTTCCTTCAAGGACAAACTTTTCAAAATTTTAATTCATTAGTTAGTGATGAACAATCCCAAGGGCATAGAGCAGAATTTTCAATAGATCAAAAAATCGATTCGCTTTCAAGTTTTAAAATAGAAGTTAATGGAGCATTCATAAATGAATTTAATCAATCCGATACGGATTTAAGATTAAGTAATGAACAAGAAACAATTAGTTCTACATTATTCGATAATGAAATGAATACCGATGGATATTTAATTAATTCACAAGCATTTTACAGAAAGAAATTTAAAAAGAAAGGAAGAAGATTCGGTGCTAGTTTTTCATACTTAAATACATCATTAACAGACATAGGTACACAATTGTCAACATCTGAATTTTACACGGATAATTTAGTAGACTCTGTCTCAACAATAAATCAAAACACAGATGAAACACAAAATAAAGTCCAATACAAAGCAAACGCAGTTTTTGTAGAACCGATAGGAAAAAAATTCTTTTCACAAACGTTTTATAATTATTCGAATAGAATTGAAACGGGCGACCGTACAGTCGAAGATGTTAATGGAGATATAACGGAAACGAATGCATTATTAAGTAGAACCTATGAGAATACAATATCTTCGAACAGAGCTGGAACAGCACTTAGATATTTTAATGATGGTTTGAATATTTCAATAGGAGGAGGAGCACAAGTCTTTAATTTATTAGGAGATTTTAAATCAAAAGTTGATCCTTCTATTAGTGGAATTGTAGACAGACAATTTTTTGTTTGGATTCCACATTTAGCAGTGAGTAAGAGTTTTGGTAGAGGATCAAGGGCAAGTATTAATTATGGTGTTTCAGCAACGGAGCCGGCAATAGAACAATTACAACCGATAATCGATAATACAAACCCGTTATACATTACTGAAGGTAATCCAGACCTTACGCCTGAAACAAGTCACACGATTTCTGCACGAGCTAATAAGTTTTGGGCATTAGCCCAAGTAAGACTTTATTCAAATCTTACGTATAGCATTTATACTAATGATATAATTAATAACGAAACAGTAGACGAAAATCTCGTTACAACTGTTCAGCCTGTTAATTATGAAGGAGGTGATAATTTAAGATTATATCTTGGAGGAAATTTCCCGATTTATAAAAACAAAATCAAAGGTAATGCGAATATTGGTCTTACAAGAGGAAATAATTTTGCTTTTGTAAATGACTTTTTAAATAGGACAAACTCGACTAGATATACTCCAGGATTATCTATTTCTTGGACTCCGAATAATGAAACTTCATTAAGAGTAGGAGGAGATTGGTCAATTGTTGATACTGAATATGATATCAATACTACACAGAATCAACGAAATATTAATAACACATATAATGCCACATTACAAACACCTTTATTTTTAGGGATTTATTTAAATTCTAGTTTGAATTATACACAAGTAATTAACGAGCGATTTAATGTGAATGAAACAATTCCTATCATTAATGCGTCAATTTATAAATTGTTCCTTCCTGGAAATAAATTGGAAGTCAGACTATCTTTATACGATGCATTAAATAGAAATGTCAGTATTAGTCAAACTGCTTTTGGGAACAGTGTAAGTAATAGAAGAACGGATACACTTGCTAGATATGGAATGTTGTCTTTAACTTACAACATCAAAGGGATTAAAACAGGTGTTAAGAGAGGCGGAAGGTGGCATTAAAATAATTATGAAATGAGTAAGATTACAGTATTAATTTTTAGTTTTTTCTTTTTTACTATTGGGGCTTTCGCCCAAAATACAAGTGGTAAAATCACTTACGAAAGAAAGAAAGAATGGATAAAGCTTAATGATAAGTTGCCTTGGATTTCTGAAGAAGAAAAAGAAAGATCAGAAAGAGTATGGGGGAATAATAAAAGACCGCCTGTACCTTATGCATTATATTTTAATGGGGATAAATCAATTTATTTCGAACCTGAGAGGGAGAATGAATATGGGTATTCTTGGAAAAAAGAAGAATATAAAATCATAAGAGATTATGGGAAAAACGAAAGCAGCGATATTATAGAGACACTTAATAAAAAATACATTGTAGAAGGTATTCCTGAGTATAAATGGAAAATTCACAATGAAATAAAAGAAGTTGCGGGGTATCTATGCATGAAGGCTGAAACATACAATCCTGTGTGTGATCAAAAAGTATATGCTTGGTTTACTGACCAAATTCCTATTAGTGGTGGTCCTGAAGGATATCACGGGTTGCCAGGAATGATTCTTGAATTGGATGTTGATGATGGGACAGTATTAGTTACAGCTTCAAAAGTTGAAATTAGCACAACATCGGTTGAACTTCCTCTACCGAAGAAAATAAAAGGAAAGAAAATAGAACGTACGGAATTAAATGCAAGGCTCTCTGACTATATAGAGAAGTCAAAAGAAATGCAACGTAATCCATACTGGACAATAAGGTATTAAATCCTATTAATCGTAATTAGGAAACGAATAGAAGGAATAAAAACAATTAATTTCTGATGTAATTAATTTCGAATATTTAGTCGTGTGACAAAATCACACCATCTACATCCTTCTTCTTTACAACCGTCAAACTCTTGTCGCTTTATAGCAGCATACGTATCAATTAATTGTTTTTTTACGAATTCCTTTTCTTCTACTCCTACCGTTATTTTTTTATAAACGGATTTATCCTTACTTCTTTCAAAGAAGTGAATATTGAATTCATTGGGTGTCCAATTTTTTAATGGATATTTTTCTATCAAGAAACTATAAAAAACCATTTGCCTCCAGTATCCAGTGCCGTCAGGAAATTTCTCACTTGGTGCAGATGTCTTTTTATGTAAATCATTAATTGAACCCGACTTATAATCGTAGATTTTTACTCCATCGTCAAAAACATCAAGACGATCAATCATTCCACTTATAGGAATGCCAGCATACTCTATATTCTTTATTTTTAATTCCGGCTCATAGTCCCTAGCAGAACCCCATCTTCCAACATTGTCTTCGTAATAAGCCAATAGCAGTTTCTCCCCGTGAACTGTTTGATCTTTAAATTCTTTTTCGGTAAAGTGACTTTTGAACTTTCTCATTCCTCTATTAAATAGTTCAAG
>CAZMKA010000073.1:10120-16992 GCA_964566605.1 uncultured Saprospiraceae bacterium
GTGCATTGCATTACCAAATCCATTAGCCTTTCCTCTGGCTGACGGAACACGTAATACATTTTCGAAATAATATGTCAAAGGGCATTTAATGTACTTATTTAAAGCAGTGGCATTAATTACTAAATTTTCAATTTGTTTTTCTACTAAATCCTTATCAATTAACTCTACCGTTCCGGCTTGGAATTTTAATAATTCTGCAACGTATTCATTTAATTCTTCATCCGATAGAGCAATGTAATTATGTTCTTCGACATAAGGGTTTATATCTAAGACAAATTGTGAAGGTTCAAGGGATTTATTATCCTCAGATTCTATTGAGTAATTAATAAATAATTCATTTCGCGCTCTTGTCATAGCTACATAGAAGAGTCTTCTTTCGTCCTCATCTTTTATTCGTTGAGCTTCTTCCTTATCATATTCGGGTGTGTCGTCTCCCCATATTGCACTAGGAACTATATAATCTTTACTACTATTCCTACTTCCTTCCCAATATTTAGTGACACTATTAGTTATAAATACATAATCGTATTCAAGACCTTTACTTCCATGTGCTGTTGTAAGGTTTACACCTTCACTCGAATGATGTATTTTATTTAATGGGATTTGAATTTTTAGTTTTTTTAATTCCTCAAGATTAGTAAGAATACCATCTAATGTCAACTCTGGGTTATTCGTACTTTCATCTTTTATATAATTAAGAAACTGATTTACTAAATTTAATCTACTAGAGCTTTCGGGTGAACTCATTATATCATCTAGAATTCCATTTTTAGTAAAGAGTTTGTCAAAGAAAACCTGAGGAGTTATATTTAATAAATCATCAAGTCTCTCTTCAAGTTTCTTGTATTCAAAATGAATTTTGTCTGGATTAGTAAGTCCTAGACTTTTAAGCTTATCTAGATCAGTTAATACTTTTCTATACGTTATATTATCTTCTTCAGTATCCGTTTTTCTTGAACAATAAATATTTACTTTAGCAATATCTGTTGCTGAAATTCCAAAATAACTATAATGTAATATCTTAAATAAAATGTCTTCGGCTGAATCAGGTGTTGTTAATTCCTTGTTGAAATAATTTAGAATATTAATTAGTTTAATTACTTCATATTCTTCCAGAATATTTATTTTCCTTTTAATTTGGAAAGGAATATCATTTCCTTTAAAGTATTTAATGAAGTTATTAAAATGCTTATGGTTTCTTGCAATAATTGCCACACTTGATAAGTTAACTCCTTTTTCTTTAAGTGCTTTTATTTGTTGAATAATGTAATATTCTTCGTGATAGGTATTCAGAAACCTATTTATAGAGACCTGTTTATTTTCAGGTTTATCAAATCGCGATTCCTTTAAATCTTTCGTTAATCCACCCTGATTAACTAAACGCTCCGAATTATTTTCAATTAACTTTTTACTTTCATCAAGGATGATTTGTGTTGAACGGTAATTGTTTTCAAGAACGATGATTTTCGGATCGTACTTTTGACGGAAGTCTGTTAAATTCTGAATACTTGCACCTTGAAAACGATAGATCGCTTGATCATCATCTCCTACCACAAACAAGTTTGGCGAATCCCAAAAATCAGCTAGACTGAAGATTAATTCATTTTGCGTACCATTGGTATCTTGATATTCATCTACAAGAAAATATTGAAATCGTTCTTGATAATCCGCTAATAGATCCGGATGATCTTTGAATGCTTTAAGCACCCAAGTAATCATATCCGCATAGTCAAAACGTTTTTTACGTGCTAATAAATCGTTGTAATTTTTGAATTCTTGAATAGCAGCTTTCGCTTGTTCTACTCTTTTTAAATATGGATTTAATGCAGTAGGTTTAACAGAACCTTTTTCATAATTTTTAGTGGTTCTCTTATACTGGTTTTCAGGGTTATTTTTAAAATTAATCAAGTCTTTGTCGAAAGCTTCATACAATTCTTCAGCAGTCCAGCCTTCTTTTTTCATATTCTGAAAATAATTAGCGAGTCGATTTTTTTCAAAATATAAATCTCCGCTTAGTCTTTTTAGTTTATGATCATTGGGAAAGGCATCAATTAATTCCTTGAAGACTCCGTACGTTTCCAAATCAGACAAAGCTTCTAAATCGTTGTAACCACCAAAGTATTCAACATTTTCCTTTATTACAGAAGAACAAAAACCATGAAAAGTATAAATATTTACTTTATAAGCATCAGTTCCTATAAATTTTAATAAACGTTGACGCATTGCAACAGTTCCAGCATCTGTGTATGTCAATGCAAGAATATTATGCGCTTGTGTATCGGTGTTAAGCAAAATATGACCAATGCGGACTGCTAATAATTGTGTCTTACCAGTTCCTGGTCCTGCTATTACCATCATGGGTCCATCGAAGTCAGTTACTGCTTCTTTTTGTTTGTCGTTAAGTTGGTTGAATGCCGAATCGAATGCCGAAATTTCATTCTTCATAAAGTAAAGTGTTTTTTCAAAGGTACATTATAATGTATAGATAATAGTGTGATGAAAGGACTTAGTCATTTTTAAGGGGCTTATCATAAAAAACCTACTGTTAATAATCTTTATCGTTATATTTCTTTTCGTTAATCTTCTCTTAAATCGTTTTGATTAATTAAACAAATCAACTTTCCTATCGTCAAACTAGTAATACAATAACCGGATATTTGAGAGAGAATAGCCACAAAATTTTTAGTTATGAAAGATCGAATTAAAATTATTTTCAGCTTAGCATTATTTGCATTGATTTCTCTTGGGGCCTCCGCCCAATATAATACGAATTATTCTTATGGATATGACGACGATGTCTACATAGACAATAACAATGATCGTTTTGATAATAGAGGCGACAGAGCTTACAGAGGAAATAATAGAAATGGTGAAAGAGCCAATAATGGTCGATATAATGACCGATTTGATAATGGCCGAAACGGCAATAGAAACTACCGAGCGAACAATAGAAGAGGCAGGGATTATAATGGTAGAAGAAATGTGAGAGGCCAAAGACAAAGAAAAGCTACAATTCTAAATAGAGCATATGCCAGAGCCTACGCTGATGGCTGGTTATCTAGAAGAGAACGTAGAGAATTAAGAGCTTTAGAAAACAGACTTGGGATATGGAGAATGGATAGAAGAGGAAGAAGAATCTGTAGATAGTAGAAGTGTCGTTCGTGGGTTCACGATACGTATAGATAAGCCGCTCCAATTTTTTGGGGTGGCTTTTTTATTTTCTTTGGGCTTAAGCCCAAAAAAGCTACTATAATACCGCAAATTTATATTGAGAAATCATACCGTTTTTATTCTCGAAATAAATAACATAAATACCATGTTGAAGTTCAGAAAAGCCAACCTCGGTGTAGTCATTTTTTATTGTATAACTAAAGTTAACTAGCTGACCATTTAGTGAAACAATATTTATTTTCTCTTTTGGGATTATTTGATTTATCTCTATTCTGTCTTTGTATTTTTTTAATTGAAAACTGATTAATCCATCTTCTATATTAACTAAATCACAAAAATTGCTTTCTACATTTTGTTCTATGAAATCACCAGGACTTAAATCAATTTCATCATTCGTAATGTAATCTTCTCCGTATCGGAATGCTTTAAAGCATAAATAGAAGGCATTATTATCTGATTGATTCAAAGGAAATCCTTGAGAGAATGGCACTTTATATTCCCATATTATATTTTCCTCTTGGTCAACTTCAAGTAATCTTCCTCTATCTCCTTCATTTATAAATATATTTCCATTAGTTGTTTGGTGAGCATTGGAGATATAATCAGATTTTAAAGATTTATCGGAACCGTAAACGATTTTATGTTCTTCGATAGCAAATTGCCCGTTAGCATCTAAATAATAACTGCCGGAAACATCTAGAGCGGGTTCTAATATTTCTATTGTCGAATATTCACCATCAGGTCTAAAAAGACCATTATTAAAAAATATAATCTTTCCTTGATCTGGAAGGCCTTCATTTATAAAATTAGTGCCATGCGAACCGTATAGTTTCCAGTCGGACTCCGCATTTTCTTGTTGATAAATTGCTGGATTTCCCCATCGGAACAGTATTGAACCACCTAAACCTGAATTTCCTCCTTCATCGCTCGCAGCCTCATCAATAGTTGTGCTATGATCAAGTATCCATAACTCACCTATTGATCTCATATTAATCACCACTTCATCTCTTATAGGATTATAGTCTAATGCGTTTGCATGATATGGATCAACAATATCAAATTGTAAAGGATTCCATGGTAAGTTAATATCTAAATTATGAGGAGATTCTGCGATAATGCCATAATTTTCCAATGTATCATTTATGTCTTGAACGAAGTGATCTTTAAGATGCCACTCCCATACAACTTCAGCACCGTTGCCCACCGGTTTAATCTCTTTAATATACTCACCCCAAAAAACAGGATTTACAACATTAGCAGAATCTTTTCCTAGCGCATACTGCTCTTCAACATAGATTAATTCCCAACCGAGAAACATAATATTACCATTGGGTAGAATGGTGAAATCGTGATGTTGTATATAATCAGAATCCACTTCTTCGTAATACCATAATTGCTCATCTTCCCAATTTCTGATTTCAATTGCTCCACCAGTACTTGGTTGAGATATTATAGAACCGTTTGCTTTCACACCTCTTACTAGATTTCCATTGGGCAAGAGTTCGGAAGAAAGTCCATTGACTTGACTAGGCTTCCATTCATTAATAATACGTCCACAATTATCAATCAAGTATGAGTCATTTCTAAACAGTTCCGAAAATAACGTATACTGAGTTTCGGTTTCAGACGAGAATATTGTTACACCTACTTGTGAAAAGGAAAAGGTATAGAGGGTGATAAACAAAGAAAATAAGAGCGGTTTTTTCATTTACTTTTGATGTTTTTATAAATATAATAAGGTCATTCAAGATGACAAAAGAAGTAGTAATATGAATGAAGAGATTGTCAATTTGGGGTAATATTAGTGTTCCGAGAAAGGAAAAAAGGGATAAAATTGGGCTTATGCCCAAAAGAAAAGCGAAAATTTTACTGTATTTCAATTAGTTATAAAATAAAATTTCAAAAAAGTGGTTAAAATTTTTGGTGTAAACCAAAAAAGTAAGCTACCTTTGCAGCCCTTTAGCGTGAGAACCATTAAAAATGGTGAAAAGCGCTGTATTTTTTGTAAATAATAAAGTCCTTAATTGTGGATACATTAAGTTATAAGACTAAATCGGCAAAACCAGCTGAAGTTGATAGAAAGTGGTTTGTCGTAGATGCAGATGGCGAGATTGTTGGAAGAGTAGCTTCTAAAATCGCAACTGTACTAAGAGGAAAGCATAAAGCCTCGTATACTCCTCATATTGATACAGGAGATAATGTTATTATAGTAAATGCTGAAAAAGTAAGATTTACTGGTAACAAATTGCAAGACAAAGTTTACTTGACATACTCTGGGTACCCTGGAGGGCAAAAAGCAAGATCTGCTGCTGAGATGATGGACAAAAAGCCAATCGCTATCTTGGAAAAAGCAGTTAAAGGAATGTTGCCAAAAGGTCCTTTAGGAAGAGATATGTTCAGAAAATTATACGTTTATGAAGGTCCTAATCACCCACACGGTGCTCAGAAGCCTGAAGAATTTAACTTTTAATAGGAAAATAATAGTATGGAATATATAAATGCAATAGGTCGAAGAAAAGCGTCTGTAGCTAGAATATACCTTTCAAAAGGAAAGGGAAACATTACAGTTAACGGTAAAGATTATAAAGACTATTTCCCACAAGCAAATATTAGCTCGAAATTAGTTGAGCCATTTGAAACGGTTGAGGTAACTGGTGATTATGATTTAAAAGTCGTTGTTCGAGGAGGAGGTTTCAAAGGACAAGCGGAAGCTATCCGAATGGCTACTTCAAGAGCACTTGTTGAAGTTTCAGAAGATTATCGTAAGCCACTTAAAGCTCGTAAATTTCTTATGCGAGATTCAAGAATTGTTGAACGTAAGAAATACGGTAAACCAAAGGCAAGAAAGAGCTTCCAGTTCTCAAAGCGTTAATCTATTTATTCAAGAATTATTTAAAAACAATATAAAATGGCTACACCGTCATATAAAGAAATGTTGGATGCAGGAGTTCATTTTGGACACTTAAAAAGAAAGTGGAACCCAAAAATGCTTCCTTATATCTTCAACGAAACAAAAGGAATCCACATCATCGATCTAAACAGAACGATTGAATGTTTAGAAGATGCTGGAGCTGCGGCAAAGCAGATGGCAAAAGCAGGTAAGAAAATCTTATTTGTTGCAACTAAGAAGCAAGCAAGAGAAATCGTTGCTAACGCTGCAAAGTCTGTAAATATGCCATATATCACTGAAAGATGGTTAGGAGGAATGATTACTAACTTTTCCACTATCCGTAGATCAGTAAAGAAAATGCATAATATAGAAAAAATGCTTGACGATGGTTCACTTACTAGTGTAACTAAGAAAGAGCGTTTAATGCTTACAAGAGAGCATGCAAAATTAAATAAAGTTCTTGGAGGTATAGCTAACTTGAATAGATTGCCTCAGGCACTATTCGTTGTTGATATTCATCACGAACACTTAGCAATTTCTGAAGCTAAAAAACTAGGTTTGAAAACGTTCGCTATGGTAGATACGAACTCTGATCCAAACAAAGTTGATTTCGCGGTACCTGCTAATGATGATGCTTCTAAGTCTATTAAAATAATTGCAGACTTTATGGCAAGTAAAATCAAAGAAGGTTTAGAAGAAAGAAAATCAGCTAAGCAAGAAGCTACTGCTGCTGCGGAATAATTAATTATTATAATCTATATTAAAAAAATAAAAAATGGGAATTTCTGCTTCTGATGTGAAAGCATTACGT
>CAZMKA010000074.1:0-3838 GCA_964566605.1 uncultured Saprospiraceae bacterium
ATCTACTTTTTTATTTTTGGGCTTAAAGCCCAAAAATCATAATGAAATTCCACAGATTAAGGGCATCTCAACGCTGAAATCTAGTCGGGGCAAGACACCCTAAAAAGAAAGCATTACCCAATTTCAGTGAATTGAATATAATTATCCTAAAAATCTAATGCTGATTTGAAATTAGCGAAAAATCAAACATTCAGTTTTTAACTTTTTAATGTGTTGCATGGGATCCGTTTCGTAAATCACTTCCGCACTTAGAGCAAAAAGAATCATCTAATTCAACTTGCGATATTTTACCTGCTTCAAGCGCTTCTTCATCCTTTTGCTTTTTAATTGCAGCTACAAATGAGCCTGAAAGAATACCAGTCGGCAAAGCAACTAGACCAATTCCTAGTAATGCAATCACACCAGCTAGCATTTTACCGAGTGCTGTAACAGGATAAACATCACCATAGCCCACAGTGGTTAAAGTTGCAATAGCCCACCACATCGAAGAATATATATTAGGAAATTGTTCAGGTTGTTGGTCGTGTTCAACTGTGAAAATTATAGCAGATGAAAGTACCAACAAGATTCCTGTAATGAATATTGTAATGAATAATTTCTCTTTCTCCTCTTTAATGACACTTCCTATCATCTGCATGGAGCTATTATATCTATTCAACTTAAAAATCCTAAGTAATCGCATCAATCTTAACACTCTTATGAATCTTAAATCAAGCATTCCTGTTGAACTATCTCCGTCTAAAAAATACGTTGAATAAATAAGGATTCCTACTTCTAAGTAAAAAGGAAGAATAGCCAAAAAGTCAATGATGGCCATAGGTGAGGTAATATATTTCCAAACTGCAAAAATCCCTTTATGATCTGGATAAGCAAGCGTTGCTGTATACATTCTCGATAAATATTCAAGTGTAAATACTATTACCGCTAATATTTCAAAATATAAAAAAATCTTGTGGTATGAACTAGATATATTAGCATCAGATTCTAGAATTACAGCTATTATACTTAATATTATTAAAGCCATAATTGCAGTTCCGAAAAAAGAATTAATCTTTAAATCAGCTTGATTATCATCATCAATTAATCTAAATACACGTTGTTGTAAAGTCATAGGGGTTGATTTTATCTTTGTTTATATTGCATTTTAGAATTAGAATAGCGGCCTAGTTGAATAATATCATCGTTATTCAATTCTACTTTTTGGTTTTCAGGAATAATCACTCCGTTTAGTAAGGTTTCATAAAGTGCAATAATATGAACACGTCCATTTTCAAGAACTAACATTGCATGTTTATCTTCTACATATTCATCATTCCATTTTACAAAAACATAACACTTCGCACTTCTTCCAATAAATACTTCCATGCCGTTTTTAAGCCATTTACTTATTGGCTTGACCATACCATTGTATTCTTGAGGCGATAAATATACAAGCTCAAAATTTTCAAGACTTGCGATTACTTTCACTATTAATGCACCAAGAATACCACCTAATAAAACGAAACTGAGCAACTTAGCTAATTCATCGTTTGGTACTAGTTCCAATATTCCGTAATAAACTCCATATGCAACAATGCATGAAATAAGTCCACCCAGAACTCCATTTTTCAATTCTATTGTACTATATATTGATAGAATAATACCGAATAAAATCCCAAATACTGCCCAATTTATTAATCCACTGAATAATACATCACCATTAAGTACGATGTATTGTAATGCGAACCCTCCACCAAAAACAAGAAATGATACGATTATACCTATAAATACTCTTAAACCAACCCGTAAAGGAGAAAATTTCCTAGTACTTCCTAGTTCTTCAACCACTGTTATTGCTGCAATAAGCGCAGTTCCTAATATGGCGCCTTGAAAAGTTTGTTCTACGAATGAATTAGTGTTTTGTGCAAAGCTTGTTATTTCATTAAATGCAGCATTTGGGTCAAGGTTCGAATCATCAAAAAAGGATCTAACATAATTATTCAAGCCTTTCATTTCCGTTAATCTGAAAAGTCCACTATATATTATCCAACCTATTAAACCTCCCAAAGAACCGTACCATAGCCAATTGTAGATTTTAGTAACACCTTTTTGGGAGAAAAAGTCGTTATTAGTTTCTTCACCACCTTTTCCTGTGCAAGCATCTTGAAACTCCATACAAGAAGGAAAATTAGGACAGTAACCAAGAGCATCCCATGTATCTAAAGTAGTCATTTGATTACACTTCACAACCACTCGATCACCCTCTTGGATGATGTCTTGAGTAATAGGATCTCTTTTAATTTTACTAGGTTCAGGCACATATTTTACAACATGCTTCTTTATGAATTTCCTTCTATTAATTTTTGGTATCAAATAAATAAATAAAAACAGGGCGCCAAAAACGATTACAAGGCCTATCATTAAAAGCAAAAACCAATTCAACTTACCCGAATTAGATACACCCACATACTCAGGTTCTATGGAAGCGCCTAATTTGTATTCACGTTGATCATATTGATTTCCACGTTCAGAAGAACGCCACTCTACCATTAGATTTCTTAATTCTCCTCTATATTCATTACACGTAGGACGAACTTTAAATCTATAATCATTATTGTATTCAGAAAGTTGATCAACTAAAATTTTAGAAATACTACGTGGGTCTGTAATAAAATAATGTTTATCTTCAACTGCCTCAGTAATTGAAGGTAACTCTTTTAAAAAAGTAGAATCAATTCCGTTACCTATACCATATGTTAACACCATTAATTCATTGGTAAGATCTACAAATCTTATTTTTTTATAAACATCATCAGCAGTTGGTCTTTCCTTATTATTAATGGAATAATATTGATTTCTTAAGTTATCATTTCTTCCATCTGAAAGTAAGACAAGGATTTTTTTGCCATTATTTAAAGATAATTCATCAATCTTTTCTATCATCGCTCTAAACAAATCAGTATCCTTACCTCCACCTTCTGGTGTAGGATATTTAGCTAACTCTTTGTCAATATTGTATTTATTTATAGGAACTGACTCGAAAACATCATCATGAAAAGCTGCTAATTCAAACTTAGATCCTGCGGGAAGAGATATTTGGCTAATAACTTCTTTAATAGTAGCTTTTGATTTGCCTAATCTATCATCTTTTTTCATTGACCCACTATAATCTAATAAAAATAGAATAGTCACTGATTCTTGGATAAATCCCTCGGGTTTCGCATCAGTAAACCCAAGTATGTCAAGTCTACACTCTCTCATGCCTTTTCCAGGAACTTGTTCCAAAAATCTAATTGTGTTAGCATTTATTTGTACATCGGGGCCAGGAGGTGCACTAACGTATATATCTAGTAAATTAGTAGAATCATTTCTGCTTATTCTAGTTATTTCTAAACTATCGCTTTGGGCGAAAGCCTGATAACTGAAAGCGATACACAAACAAAAAAAAATAAATGAGTGCAAATTAAATTTCATCTTTTAATTTAAGTTATTGTTTTCTATTTCAACCCACTGGAACCAACCTACACCTTCCTTTCTATCTACAGAATTATTCATCCTTCCTGTTGATTGGCGAGTAAAAAATGACATATCAAGCCCTTTCGTTAAGCTATCAATTTCCATTGCAACTTGATAATCAGCTGGAAAATGACGTTGTACAGATAAATCACTTGTTGATAAAAATAGTCCATGACCTGGATGGGTATGAAACCAGCCTATAACTTCAAGTTCTGGATTTTTATCTTGTGCATCACCTAATTCATCAACGACAGTTTTCGTTCCTATTTCTATTTTGAAAACGTCATTATATTCTGGAACAAAAGCAACAAATTTTTCAATTAAAACTTGGAGTGAATTATCT
>CAZMKA010000074.1:3848-16881 GCA_964566605.1 uncultured Saprospiraceae bacterium
TTCGGAAAATCTCCCCATAAGGAATCCGCCTACTTCAGGAACAGCTCCTTGTAATTCATTCTGTATTCCTTCGTTTGAACTTTCTGCAAGAAAAAGATCTAAATCATTTATAAATTCAGGTGCTAAATAAATATTTTGAATACGTGTATCTTGCCATAAATGAGAAAGATTCACATTCACTGTTTTCTTAGCGTTAACAAGTTTTACAAAGGCATCGTAATCTATAGATTGTCCTGTTTTTTTCTTACTTGTAATTTTAAATTTACCTCCTGAAAAAGACTTAGTGGTTCTAGGTACTGATTTTTTAGGAATAAGGGCTGATTGACTTTTTTCAGTAACTTTTTGACCGATAATTATTTTCCCTTTCTTTTCACCATTTTCAGAAGGAGCTTGTTTATGAGTAATTTGACTACCTACTTGTGGGGCTTTCTTATTTATGTTGGAATTAATTTCTTTGTTTGCGGCTATCTTTTCTTTGATTTTTTTCTTTGCTTCTTCTTGTTGTTTAACTTTCTTTTTGTTGTTAAAAAACACAAATCCACCTAAACCAAGAAGTAGGGCAATTAATCCATAAATTAAAAAATTTGTCTTAGTACCTTCGGTTGCTTTATTTTCTAAAATACAACTTGAAGAAAACAGCTCAACTCCTTGAGCGTTTACTAAATTGTATTTATTGAATGCTCCTTTAATATTATTATTTTTTAGCAAGCTTGAGTTAAGTTCTACCGCTGAATCTCTAGCAAAAGCCGGTACAAAAACTGCATTTAATAATTCCATATCTTCTTTTCCCACTTCTTTCAGATTCAGCTGAAGGGGCATTTCTTTTTCTGATATTTCTAGTAATTTAATGTCATCGTTATGAATAAGAGAAAGATTAAAAATCTTAACTATATCATTGTTATTATTAGAAAAATCTAAGGAGTCAACTATTGTCTTAACATCTTCAACTAACTTTTCACTATCTAGTTCTCCCTCTTCTATTATCTCTATTCGAGCAACTTGCTGCTTTTTGGTTGGAATACCTTTCATTCTTTCCTCTTCAGCTACAAAAAGTTCTCTTGCTTCTATATCAGCAAGTGCCCTTTCAGCTCTTTTCTTATATTTTTTTCCTTTTGAAAGCGTCGTGTATTTTTCTATAAATGATGTGACAGCTGACTTATTCTCTTTATCTAGATCATCCCATATTTTCCCTATCTCTTTCGAGGAGAGAGATTTTACAGGTTCTTGTTTTGATAGAATTGTAAATTCTTGTAGAAAGGTACCATTTCCACCTTCATAAGTAAATGGGATGCTCATTTTTACAGAACCTTTTCCTTCAACTTCTATATAAATCTCTCTTATATAATTAGGAATAGGTTTAAGAGCAACAATCTTAGAATCTTGCTTCAATTGTATTTTCGCATCTGACTTAAACGTTATATCATCTAAGTTAAAAACAAGTTCTGTTTCACCTTCATACCACAGGAAATTCTGCATTCTTAAGACGAAGGTATTCTTGTTATTCTCAACTTCTACTTTACCACCATTCCCTGAAAACCTTTTCATAGGCGCACCTGGAAGATTGTGGTTCATTTCAACTGAAAAATGGCCAACATCTTTAGTGCCATCTTTTATTTGAATTTTTTGTTGACTTTGCCCGTATCCATATCCATAAAAAAATAGACAGCAAATTAAAAGCAAAGCCTGATAGATTGTTTTTTGAGGTATCATTAGGTTTACTTTTTATTGATAACTATTTTTTTGGGACCTGCTTTAACCTTTTTTAGGATACTTATTCTTCTTTTTCCTCCTGAAGGAGGATCATTCTTAGCATCTTCAGGGGAGCTTTCATCAGGAGGAGGTTTTTGTCCTAAATTAACTTCTACTTTTTCTACTGTTTTAGGTTCTTCAGGTTCAATAGCTGGCAGTGTTGCATTGTCTACTTGTGAAACTGTACCTTCAGGTTCACCTCCTTTAATAAGAGGAGTGTTATCAATTACAATATCTTTATATTTATTTACTATCCCATTTGGTTCCGCATATTCCATAATCCATCTTGCCGAATGAATGTCTTCAGGAAAAGGAGGTGTATTTTCAGCGTGATACTGCTTATACTGCAAAATTTCTCCTATCCTTATTATTAATAGATACAAATCGAAACCTAATCCAAAGCCTTTAGTATTTCCGCATATTCGACCTTTATACTTACCATCAGACTTAACATTAGGATGCCATACATCAGTTTGCATATAAAGTTCGGGTGCCTCTATAGGGTACCGAGGTGGAAAAGTAACTTTAGCAGTATGTTTAAATCCATAAACTGGTTTTTTATTACTATTAATACTAGTAATACTCCTAAACAGAAAGTGAATATGATAAACACATGGGATTTTAAGAGGGCTTCTAGTCTCTACAACTTCCCACTCTATTACATCACTATCTAGTTCAAACATAGATAAATGATCTTTTGCTAATCTTTTGTAAAATGGATTCTTCTTAAACAATCCACTATTGAAATCATATGTAGGTTTATTACTCATAAAATGATATTTTAGAAAGCCATAATTATTTATTCACCACCTGGTACTAATCTCGGAGCTAGATATAATGTATCTCCATCTTGAATTTGGAGATCAAATAAAGTTTTAGTGTCACCTATTGATACGTTTTTCCTTTTAAAGATTAAATCGTATACATAAGGTTGACCTTCAGGATCAACTCTAGGTGCAACTTCTGCACTTAACAATTCGTCCTTGATTTCTTTACCTGTTGAATAAATTGGTAACTCTACTTCTATTTCGTCACCACTTGGCATCACTCTGATGATAATCGCAATTACTTCTGAATTTGACATGTTTTTTATTTATTGGTTTTTATTCTAAAATGTAAGAAATGGTTCATCTTTTGTTAATTCTACAAAATATATATCCTTTTCTGTTTCTACTGTTAGTATATGTAATGGAGGTACTCCACATTTTTTTAAGGTTATGCTCTGGTCTTCTATAGATTCATCAATGCAATCTACATACTTGGTAATTCCTAAAACTTCACCTACTTCTTCTTGATATGCAGCTTGAGCTTTTTCACTAAAGTGTGGCTCTGGAATCAATACACTATGTGATTTATCCGTACTCATCGAAGTAACTTCTGTAATAATCTTATAATTCAAACTTATAGAAATATGCTCAGCTTTTAATTCTTTCTTCAATTTTTTAATCGCATCGCCTATTGTATCCTCACAAGATAAATCTTTTAAGGAAATAATTTCTTCTTTTGGGATTTCATATTGACTTTCACATTCTTCTTTTAATGGTGGAGAAGCGAAATTTACAATCCAATTATTCATACCGTCATAGGTAAACTGTTCACCCATCATTGACTTATCTGTATAATCATGTATAATTTTCAATGCTTCTTGAACTTGCATTGCTGCAATAATTGACGATGAAATAGGTGTTGTTGGTACTCTTCCCGCTGAACTATTTCTCTGTGCAATATCAGCACAACCTAATTTAGTCCTTATGTTTGCCCAGTCTGTATCCGTTAAAGCGCATTCGTAACATGAAACACTATTTTTATAGACATTTAGCTGTCCAGACATATTTAATATTGCGCCATCAATCCATACTTTACCTGTTTTATAGGCGTATCGATTTATAAATAATCTTGCAATACGATTATCTAAGCAACCTATAATTACATCCATCCTACTAAAAATGCCTAGACCTACATCTATCATTATATCTCCGTTAACAGCCTGCACATTAATATTGGGATTCATTTCTTTTATTCTTTCAGCTGCGATAAGGCTTTTGAATTTATCGCGTTTTATATCTTTTTCTCGAAAGAGGACAGAACGACATAAATTTGCATACTCTATGGTATCAAAATCTACAATAAAAATATTGCCAACATTCATTAAAGCAAGATTCTTAAGCACTTCGTTACCAAGAGCTCCTGCACCCACTACCATTACTTTCGAATTTGCAACCTTATCAGCATCCCACCAAGACATTAATCGGAAAGTATCATCCCAATGTTCTTTTTTCTTTGTAATGTTTTGAAGGTTTAATTTTTTCTTTGCCATTACTATTTTTTCTTTATTACAATTTTAGGTTTTTTAGGCGTAACTTTTACTTCTTTTTTAATTTTGGGCTTGGAGCCCAAAACAATTTTTGCTTTCGGCTTTATTGCTATTTTTTTGGGTTCAGCTGAATCATCTTTAGTTTTCAGTTTTACTTTTTTAGGTTGAGTTACTTTTTTTGAAAATAAAACGCCTTCTTCAGTCGAGCTTTCAGACTGTAGCAGTTTTTTAATTGCTTCGTCTTCTTCATCAAGTGATTCAGCTGTGTCTATTTCTTGTTCATTAATAGGCTCATCTTTTGGGGCTTGACCCCCATCCTTAGAAGAATTATCACCTAACCCAAGTATTGCTAGAGCTTCTTTTCTTGCCTCATCATCAACATTAGCTACTTCCGGATTCGATTCATTTTTTAGATCACGAACCACACGCTTTTTCATACTCATCTTCTTCTTTGTTCCATCACTAGCTTTATATTCTACAGCTCCATATGTTTCTATAAGTTTATCAACAAAATCCAACCCAAGTTCATATTGGTCGTGTTGTGCTCTAGCCCAACTTTCAGTAATCATATCAACATCAATCGTAGCAAACATCGCCTTATATTGAGCCTTTGAAAGAACTGATTTTAATTCTACTCCATCAATATAATGGGAAATTGCAGCATCAGCAAGTTGAATAAATTTAACTTTAAGAATATTACTGTTCTTAATCCATGTTTTTATTTCATCCCAATCATCAAATATAGATGCATCATTTATCGATAATTTCTTTCGATCCATTGCAAGAATCGTTGGCACTTTCATCACTAATTCACCTAATTGATCCATGCTAATATTAAGGATCTCTATTGCTTTTTTTCTATCAACATTGGTGGCTTTAAGCTTTCGTCCTGAATCATTTATAAGATGAGGTATAATTCTTTTAAACAAACCTTTGTGAAAAGCAGAAAGATTGGTGTAATCCGTTTTCGCCATTGCTGTATTATCTCCACCTGAAGCTGCATTAAGTAAAGAATCTACACTTCCTGAACCGCTTTTCTTAAGACCTCTTGCAACTGCTTTCGATTTCTGACCAGTTGCTCGAAAATAATGAGCTTTAGTTATTGTTTTATCTTTATGATTTCTCTTCCATTCATACCAAGTTCTTGACATAAGAAGTTGGATCTTACGTAATTGATCATTATCTTGTAATAACATCAACATTAATTCTTTACCTAAATCATCAGCAACAATACTATCAGCTATTTTTGCAGGCTCATTGATTGCAAGGCTTAGTCCAGTATTATCAAGAAATTTCAACTTATGCATTCCCATGTTTAATGCTTTATGGAACTTAGGGTCTTCTCTTAATTTAGCAGATTTAAAATCATCTCTGTCGAAGGCTGTGATAAAGAAAAGTGGAAGTAATTTTTCAGAATATGCTCTATAAATCAACTTTAAAAATCGATGTCTTTGTCTCGTATCAACTTCTCTATCAAACACATCAATCAAGTCATCAATAGCAATTAAGATATTAATTTCTCTATCTCCAATGATTCTTTCAATAACTCGTACAAGTCCATAGTCATTTTTCATAAGCTGTTGATAAACCTCTTCCTCCATACTAGGAATAATTTTATCGCTTATATTATTAGCAGGATTTACAATCGCTTTGGCTAATGCTAAAACTGGATTTACATCAGGCATCATGTAAACACATTTCCATTTATTGCCATTGTAACCATCGAAGTTTTTTTCGCGTAAATTGGGAATAAGTCCAGCTCTTATTAAAGATGTTTTACCCATCTTGGGCTCCCCTATAAGGCTAATCAATTTACGTTGTCGAATTTTAAGCTTAAGGGTAGAAATATCTTTATCTCTGCCAAAAAATAGCTTAGACTCGTCCTCAAGGTAAGGACGATAAAACCCACTTTCAAAGCCAGGATATGGATTAACTATTTTCAGCATAAAAAAAATTGGTCTCGTTTCTCTTAGATAGAGTAAATCAATGCATTGAGTATCAACTCTTCACTTGAGTTGAAGTGTTCAAAAATTAACAAAATGCACCAATTATTATTTGGGGGTTTTTAAATAATTCGCTATTTGTGATTGCCAAAATAAATATATATTTACAACAATTCAATGTTTTTACCCTAAAAAATCAAATCAAATAGAAGTTAGTTGATTCTATTTTTACTTGATTGGACATAATCAATATTATGAGTAGACCCAAGATTGTCATAAAATCCAAAGACTCTCCGACTCAGTCAGAACAGAAAGCAGAAAAACCAAAAGAAAAATCTGTTGACAGAACCCAGTCTAAAAAAGCAGATAACGAAATTAATGCTGAAACTACAACTAAGACAAACTCAACTAAATCAACTAGATTTCTTATTCCATCAATACTTATTACAATTGGGATTCTTTTAGCCGCTGCCTTGCTATATTATTTTTTGTTTTTTAATAAGCAAGAAAATGATGCGAATAATCTAAATGAAAAAACAGAATCCTCTTCAATTAATTCAAACTGGGAAAGCGAGTATAAAGATTTTGAAAAAGATATTTTAAGCGAATCGAAAACAGTTGGTACTTTGCTTAATGAAATAGGTGTTGCAGGAGCAGACATTTCTGAAATAACAAGTAAATTAAGCGGTTTAAATCTTAGTCGATTGCGGAAAGGAGATAAGTTTACCGTTTATTTTAATGAAGAACCTGAGCTAATAGAACTCCAACCAAAGTCTACACCTTATCATAAATACACAATTAGTTTAGAGGAGCTTAAAATTGAGAAAATCGCTAAAAAGAGAGAAGTAAGAGTCAATGAAATGGCTGCGATTGTAGAAGAAAATCTAGGTATTACATTCATTAACAACAATTTAAATTTAAAATTAATATCAAAAATTGAAGAGATTTTCCAGTATAGTATCGATTTATTTGAGGTAGATGATGGTGATCGATTCAAGATTCTATACGAAACAGAATATTTAGATGGAAAGCCCAATGAAGTCTTGGGAATAATATCTGCATTCATACAAGAAGGGAATAAAAAATATTATGCTTTTCGAAAAAACGATGGAAAATCCACGGAGTATTATAACGAATATGGCGAGTCTTTAAAAAAATCATTTCTGCAATCTCCTATTAAATATGGAGGTGTGATTACAAGTGGATTTGGTTTGAGGGTGCACCCAAAATTAGGGCATACGAAAATGCATCTTGGAACGGATTATGCTGCTCCTGAAGGCACTCCAATTGTTGCCGTTGCAGATGGCATTGTTACAGGACGAGCACTAGCTGGTGATAATGGAAATTTCGTAAAAATAAAACACGATAATACTTACGAAACACAGTATTTACATATGCAAAAATTTGAGCCATCAGTAAGATTGAATTCTAGAGTAAAACAAGGAGATATAATTGGTTATGTAGGAATGACTGGACTCGCCACAGGGCCGCATGTTTGCTACCGTTTTAAAAAAGATGGAGAGCAAGTAAACCCCTCGGAGCATAATGCTGGTACAAGCTCTAGAATTTCGCCAGGAAAATTAAAGAATTACATGGATGAAATCGCTCCACTTCAGACAGCAATAAAGAGAGTTGAATACTTTTAAAATTTGACTTTGTAAAATAGCCTTAAAAAAATAACAATAAAATTATTGACAAAAGCAATTAATTGCAGTATCTTGCCTTTGATTGAAAACCCCCTTAATTTTAATCATTAATACTACCAATTTGAGAATAGCGCAAAAAATACACAAAATTGTGGCTCTAGGATTGTGTATCCTATATTCAATTTCCCCTTTAAGAGCCGAGGTCTTATTGGACATCAAGTCCTTTAAACTATCTAAGAAGTATCCCGCAGAGTTTCAATTCAATCTTAAAGAGGGTGATAATTTTATACTTAGCTTCAGTAAAGTTAGTGGGAACCTAGATCCATCACAAGTTGATATTCAAGTAATTGATTTAAATAACATAGAAGAAGAAGTTTTAGGGGATTTTAGAATACCAACAGGAAATGTAAGGATTCCGACTGATGGTATTTACATCGTACGTTTTCGATATACAGGTAAGGATTTAAGTTTATCAGGTAGAAGATTCGGAAATTTTTCTTTTAAAGCTGAGTCACTTCAAACGGATGAAATTAAGCCAGGTGAGTTTCGTAATTTACTACAAGTTACCAGTATCGCTATGGATGATGATGTTGATAACGCAATGAAATTAATACTGGATGTCGAAGCCGGTGATAGAATTACATTTTCTTCAGCAGATCCCAAATCTTCAATCGTTAAAGTCAATCTTCAACAAATGGGGCAAACGGCATTTGTTAATAGTTTATCAAATGTTATTATCCCAAAAGATATGAGGTTAACAGTCACTTTATTTCTGTCGGAAAATGATGACCCTATCAATATTTATAATGTAAGAGAATTATTAAAAAATGATGACTTGTTATTTTCCGATTTAGTAATAGGGATAGAACGAAAGCAAAATAACATCATGGGAGGAGGAGACTTATATAGTTCAAACATCCCCATAAGCAATGAAAACAATAGCAATGGTGATGGCACGAATGAAGTCGACCCATATTCAAGTATTTTAGAGCAACTACAATCGCAGCAAGAAGCAGGTAGTCAGAGCTACCAAGCAATGTTGGAAGATATGCAAAGCAATCAAAACTTATCTGCAGAAATGCAGGCTATTCTGATGGAAACATTGATAGAAAATACAAGAGAGAAGGAAAGAGTTGAGGTTTACACTCAAGGAATGAATGATATTGAATTAGTGTTGGGACCTGAAGGTAATTTATTCAAGAATAATAAAAATGCAAGCTCTGACAGTAAAGAATGTGTCGAATTATTACTTAGAGTCAATAATTACAATAAATGGTTTTACTGGATTGCTGTAGGAGAAAATGCCAAAGAAACCTTTGAGATGGAAAGTGAAAAATACAGTCGTCAAAATGGTGGTAGGAAACAGCTCATTCAAGCGAAAGGAGAATATTATTATTATATGGGTGATCCTGAAAACCAACGCATGAATCCTCCCTTACCAAATATGCGAAATTATTCGAAATACTTTTCGGAAGATGTAGAGTTTGCAGTAGTAGACGCAACTAACAAAGATCGATTTTTAGATGGCTTAAGCTACGAACAAAAAAATATTTCGAGAGCTAAATATATATCTGTTGATAGCGGGTGGTCTATTAACCCGCCGAATCCAGACGTGCAATATTTTGTTTGTTTTCATAACAACAATCAGCGAACACCTATCAAGGTTATTTTTAAATATTTCACAATTGACATAGAAAAAACAGTGAGATGAGGCAAAGATACAATATAGTAATTCTGTTATTTTGCATCCTAGCAGCAAACCTTTATAGCCCTAAAGTAGAAGCCGCGCATCCAGTCCTAGAAAGACTGATGAAAAGGTATGGAAAGAAGAATAAAATAAAAAAGCTTGGTAAAAGAGCTCAAAATGCTGCAATGGATATTGAACTATCCGAATATTCAATAAAGCATCAACATGATATTATAGGAATGGAACCTTCTTGGATGATAGAAGAGGGATTCTATACTGACCATTACTTCAATTTACTTTCTACTTTAGTTGTGGGTGAATATGATATAAATCCACTCACTGGTTTACCTAGAAGTGGAGAGGCCATGAATATGCATTTAAATAAAAAGGCACGTGATAAAAATGCTAAACAAAACTTAAATATAATTGAAAGCGCAAATTTCAATAATTCAAGAATTAATTTCCTGTTGCATTTAACTTATACGGATGATTTTGGGAATAACAAAGGATATATAAGAAATTCCTTATTGAACGAAGCTGAAGTATTTAACAACCTGACAGATAGTTTATCAAGTTACTTTAATCATCTTTCTACAGATTATAATATTGCAAAAGAAAGGACAGGAGTTTATATTCAATTTGATTTTGGCGATAAGAAGAACTTGCAAGCTTATATTAACTTTTTAAGGAGAATACACGAGCAGTTAGACGAAGAACAGAAAATGTATATTGTTGTACCTGCGAACATCAAAAGGAGATATGCATATGAATATGAGGATATTAATAAGCTTTTGGAGTTTGCAGATAAAATAGTTATTGATGCAACAAACTTTGATAAATTCGAACAAAAAAAGCCTGTACCACCAACTAACTTTAGCCCAAAATCTGACTTTAGTATTTTTGGAACCCTTAAAAAGTATTTGATAGATCCTGAGATTGCTTCAAAATTACATCATACAAAAGCTGGAGAATATATACGAAGTAATGAAGTCGCTGAACGAAGAGAAAGATTTGCTATTATGCTACCTTACTATGGAATAGAATATCTTATTGATGAGAAAAGAAATGCATTAAGAAAAATAGGACCTATTACTTTAGAAAATTTCTATAACTATGAAATGGGTAGATCTGGAAATCTAAAATATAGCACTCAAGTATTTGGTAAAAACGATAGTATATTCGCAATGTTGACTATTCCAATTGAGGGAACTAATAAAGTGAGAAAGTTTTATGTAGACGATGGGTTTACATTGCAGAATAAATATTTTTACTTAAAAGACACGCTAGGTATTGACAATGTCGCAATCAATAGCATATCTTACTACAAAACGAAAGATAGGGTAAAACCTATGTGGTCAATAATAGCTTTGACATATGGAAAAGAAAGAGAAAAACTAGGATGGATTATAGCTTCCTACTTAATGGGCTTCATCCCTTTAGGGTTTGTATTTTCAATTTACAAAAACTGGGAAGTTCGAAATGCATTAGCAAAGTACAATAACGTATTTACTAGATTTTGCTTGTTCTTTGTTCTCTTTGGATTTTTATTTTTAACAGCGGCTAATGTAGTTCCAAGAAAGACAGTTGCTTTAGTTATTGCTGTAATTATCATAGGTGCATTCTTAATTTACATAGTAATCAAGAAAGTATTGATGCGTTCTAAAAAATACGTAAACATAGTCAAATAGAGCAATTATGAAAAAGATGTTTAGGGCAATAATACCCCGAATAATACCAGAATTAATTCTTTTGTTTACAAGGTTACTTCCTTTAGCTTGTCTTATTTCTTTTGTTTTCATAGCGGGGACAGATGCAAGTTATCAAATTCGAAGTGATTTTAAATTGATATTATATGGTGTACTACTAAGCTTAGCTGGTTTATACCTTTTGAGATTAACAAGTTACGTCATATGGAGGGTCATAACTAGTATAGGTAGAATTGTACCAGACATCTATTTTGATGAAACAAAAAATAATAAAGCGGCGTAAGATATGATACATGAAGTAATACCTATTATAGCGGATGAATTAAATGATTACTTAGAATCAAAGTTTGATACAAGTGATGAACCTGTTCTATTGTCCAATATTGTCAATCAGGATGGAACATTAGCAATAAGAGAAGAAAACAAAGTAATAGTATCTCTTATAAACATTGAAAGAGATGGCTCGAATTTAATGGGTGGCGGTGGATTAACAGCTGGCGATTTACCTATACATGTAAATTTATATGTGTTATTTTCGGCCTATTTCACGAATTACTTTGAATCATTGAAATTTGTTTCCGGAGTTATTGGATTTTTCCAAAGCAACCCCAGCTTTATGATTGACGGAAATAATATTTTAGCTGAAATGCATAATATTGATATGCGTGACATGAGTAATATATGGACTGGATTTGGAGCGAAATACATACCTTGTGTATTATTTAAATTCAGAACTATCAACATGGATGATGAACGAATTAACGATGAAGTTCCTCCAGTTGCAGGATCAGTAATAGATCAGTAAGACCAAAACCTAAAAAGCAAAACAATTAAATGCAATCAAGAATTGATATTGGATTCAACTGGGATAAATTATTATCCGTTCAATGCCTTCATGAATTTTACAATGATGGTAAAGGAAGAGACTTTGAATTCATTCCAACAAATAAAACTTCAGTAATTTTTAAAAATTTTAAAACTTTTTTTAAAAAGGTTGACAATGGCTTAGTTTTATTTTGCGACACTAAGCAATTCTCCCGTATTCACTCGCTTAAGAAGGTTTCAGACCAGAAATTAACCTTCCTAATAAAGAACAAAAATAACCTCTTAGCGAACTACACAGATCTATCTTTTAATCATTTTGATGAAGTTTTTTACTTCTCAAACTTGACTATTAACAAAAACAATAATAAATTGCTATTGCACGAGGATGAGTACATGAAGGATCAGAAAAAAATTCAGATATTCAGTCCTTTCCAAGTGCTAAAGTTCAATGAAATAGCGAAAGGTAACAAACTGTTAGACCAAAGAGGTAAAGAAGTTAAAAGAGAGTTTTGGTATGAAGAACGATTTGACTTACATGTCATAAAATTACGCGGTTTACGAGAAGGAAAATATTCTTTTATAAACGGCAAAAACTCTAGAGACTTTTACGTAATGGATTACATAAAAGAACCAGTATGGGGAATTTTAGATGTTTTTCTTTACGACCTACCCAAAGAAGGTGATTTCTTTTTAAAGAAAGAAATAAATCCGGTAAACTACAATATATGTTTTCAATCTAGATCAACATATTGGAAGTATTTTATTATAGGTCAAAACAAAGAATTGGAACTTAATTTAGAAGATACTAAAATGAGTTACAATGGAGAGAGTGTAGCATTTACTAAACCTAAAAAGGTTACACTATCAAATGGAATAGAAGCATATTCAATAGAGTCTAAAAAACCAATTGAATTAAAGGAACTCCACCATGTTACTGATAAGTTAGAGATGCAACTAAAGCGTGATAACAAATGGCAAAACAAAACGTACAAAGTACCTAAGCCAACTATTGATCGCTTAAAACCTGATAAGAAAGCGAATAAAATTTATTCGACCACTTATATATATGTTTAATTTAAAAATATTTCTTAACCAATTAACAATCGTATTATGGCTAGATTAGCAACCCCGGGTGTTTATGTTAGGGAAAATAATGCTTTCAG
>CAZMKA010000075.1:0-3425 GCA_964566605.1 uncultured Saprospiraceae bacterium
AATTGTATCTTTAGTGTGGTTAATTACAGCGTAGTGACATATTGGAATCTTTACTATTCTGTTGTGATTGGCTTTCAAATTGTATCTTTAGTGTGGTTAATTACAGCCTTTTCTTTATAAAAGGTTGTAATTGAGTCACTTAAAGTAGTTGTTAGAAGAGCTAATTTTAGAACAATTCTAGCTGGATTACATTCGATTTCTTTTCTTTTTTCTTTACACCCATAAAGCTTTTAATCATACCGAATTGCTTGTCTGTAATCGTCATTATACTGACTTTTCCTTTTGAGGGCAAAAATTTCTGAATTCTTTTTTCGTGTACTTTTGCATTTTCTCTGCTTGCACAACACCTAGTATAAATAGAATATTGGAATAAGGTAAATCCATCATCTAATAATGCATTTCTGAATCGATTTGCTGCTCTAACTTCTTTTTTTTCTTCAGTAGGTAAATCAAATAATACAAAAATCCACATAACACGGTATTTGTTGAATCGGTTTTGGCTTAACATGATTCTTTATATTAATAAAGGGTAATTAATTTTTCTCTTTTTACCCATGAAACAATCTGCTAATGAGGCTGCAGTCATACCATATCCTACCATTAAAGGGCTCTTCTTTTTTCCAAACAAGGCATCCGCTGTCATGACTTTTAATACCTCTTTACGATCTTGTATATCCAAAAATGATTCCAATTTTTTATTTTCATGTATTTCATGTACAATGATATCTATAAATGGACGGGCAGGTTCCATCAAATCGTCAGCTAGACAATAGGCGTTATATTGATTTTTATGATGAATCCCTAGTGTTGGTAGTAAGCCTGTTACAACGATTGATCTAGCTACCATTGTTCTTAAAATAGCATAACCATAATTTAAGAGATTATTCGGTGATTCACCATCGGGATCTCTCTTAAAACCATCTATATAATGTTTCCAGTAATATGCTGCTGCTTGACCTTCTGCATTTTCGCTATCACCACTCTTTACTCTTTGTTGCAAAACTTCTAATCTTCGATATGGTCTTTCTAGTCTTTTCAATACTTCAATCTGATTAATGATTTTGTATTGAATAGTTTGCTGCCAAAGAGCTTTTTTTAGTGGTTGACTTGCTTCAATCTGATATTTATAGCGCTTACTTTGAAGGCTATGACCTTCAATAGGCAACATTAATCCTTGGGGTAAATGTTGTTTATTACAGCTTAAAATTATTGCCTTATTGTCCTGTAAATATTGAATAGCAGCATGAGTAATAGTAATTTGCGGATGATCAAGAATAACAAAGCCTATATCTTCTATAGGACGAGTTATAACTTGACTTTCTTGTTCCTTTTTTATAAGCTCTATCACCAATTGTTTTCGTTTTAAGGAGAGATAACAAGGGTTAGAGAAATATAAGGTTTGTTTTATCATTTCTACTTAATTAAATGACCTAGTCTGTCTATGTTTAATTTGATACAATTTCTTTTAATTGTAGTATTGAATAAACTTTTTTCAAGTTTATTAAGTGGTCCAAATTCTTTTTTATTTTCTAAAACATTACTAATTTGATTTGGTATAAAAAAACAATCAATTTTAGTAAAACTTACACATTTATATATCCTTTCATATTCAATTTTTTCAGGTAAAACTCTTTCTTCTCCTTCGTCAAAAACATAAACCAAATCACCAGGAGATAAGGTAAAGTAACTCATTCCATCTCGTGGGACAACAAATTCTTCTTTATCCTTCATCGCATCAATTACATCCATAAATGCTACAGTTGATTCTTTATCTACTTGTAGTTTTTTTGATTGATTATCTTCATGAATTACATAAAAAAGATTGGTTCCTTTTGCTCCTTTTACGATTTGTCTGTTTTTAGGAATTTGTTCTCCAAGTTGTTTTGAAATACCATAGTCTTGTTTTACCGTAACCGTTTCTACTTTATGTAAACGAGAGGAATTAAACTCAATTAAACCATTTTCACTAAAAGCTTCTTTGATATCTCCATGGTATTTTTCAAGATGTTTGTAAACATCGTATTTAGTAGATTTATCAACTATGCTTTCTATTTGTTTGACTTTGATAGATTCGTCAAGTCTTAATTTAGAGGTTGCATAGTCTGCATAATCAATATATTCTACTTTTGAAACTTCTTTTTCATTTCTTAATATAGGGTTCTTTTTTAAATGTTTTTTTACTTCTTTTTCCGTTTCAAGCTGCTTAAAAAGTCTTAGAATTTCTTTTCGAATGCTTTTATTAGCTATTCTAGCAGGATCTTTTAATGCAGTACTTAAAGTAACAGATTTGTATACTTTCTCAGTTAGTTTACCATAAACCGTTTCTTGATGAATAGCATTTCGTATAGCCCAGTGGTCAGGATTGATTGTTTGTTTTACGTATGTCTTTTTCCATGAACCATCTGCTTGTTCTACATATTTTTGATAATAGTTTATGGTCTTGTTTATTACACGATTGTTGTATTTAAATGAAATAATGATTTTATCCAAAATACGGGCGGCTTCTATTGTAAATCCTTTCCAAGGCATTTTATATGTTCTCGATTGGTTATCCCTTCTTTTGCTAAATAATACATCTCTTAACTGATATTGAGGATTTCCAGTGCGCAGACTATTTTTATAGTTTATATGATTCCTTGTCACACATGCAATAATAATCGCGTCTAAAGCATGATGTCTATGGTCAAGTCTTTTCAATTCCGTTTCATAACCATATAAATGGAATTTATTTCCATCATATTTTATATAGTTATCTGAATCTGTAAGTTCATTCATTCTTTCAAAACGTGGCTTCAACAATTCTTTCCATTTAGTATGTAAGCCCCAGTCATTTTTCAATTCATTAGTTACACCACCTTGCATAGAGATAATATTTTTACTTACAGCCTCTTTTTCATCTTCTTCTCTTACAAAAGGGTCGAGATATTCTAGTAATTTACGATTGATATATCGAGTAGTATTTAATTGACTGCTGGAAAAACCTGCTGTTGCTTCGTATTGCAATAGCTTTTTATATTTAGATCTATTACTGTAATAAAATAATTGATTTACTAAATCTTCATAAGCATCTTGTGTCAATATTTCTTCTCCTTTAATGCTGCCATTGCACGAGCATATCATTTCATAAGCAGTGCGATTATCCTTACTTTTATTAATACTTGCTTCACAAATAATTTTATTGTTGAAAGAATCATCATTAAATAGGCTTCGCGGAATGATATGTTCTATTTCGTATTTATGCGTAAATAATTCTGAAAGCGGAATTACTTTACCAGTATAAGGAGATCGATATTTTTGGTCCAACCATAATCGATATTTTTTTATTTCCGAAGGCTTCGGGTCATTAGCATTTACAATTTTTTTAATGTCAGCAGACATTTCATTTTCATTACTTATAGCAACTTCTTCATATAGTTTGATGATAT
>CAZMKA010000075.1:3435-16738 GCA_964566605.1 uncultured Saprospiraceae bacterium
ACCTCGACTATATGGATTTATTGAACTATCGACATTTTCTTGAAGTTCTTTAAGTAGCGCTTTAGCTCTTTGATTTTTTCTGAAGTTTTCATCTCTTCTTCTTGTGTACTTTTCACGTTGATCATTAGATAATTTCATCTCTCTCGCTAGTTCTACATGAATATGAGTTGGCTTACCATATTTATTCCATATATCCCTAACAACTAATATAGCTTCTCGTAAAATCTTTTCGGCAACAGGATTTCTCAATGAACCTTTTTTAATGATTGCATCAACATTAACATCTTCAGAATTCTTATAATGTTTTATGATGTGTTTTTCTGAATGTCTATCGTACACAACATAAGATGAAAGTGTTGTTGAAAGCCCTTTAAAATGTTCAGGTTTAGTTAAGCCTTTTATGAGTTCTCTTGTTCGTAAACTTATATTTTCGTTTTCTTCACCATTTGTTATGAATTCGATTCTTTCCTTGGTTTTTGCAGAAATATTTTCATAGTTATAATATTTTCCGCATCGCATAAGTGGAACTAATTTCTTTAAAGCTTTAACTGAAAAGGCACAATAATCTTTTTCATAACCTGGTAATTCAGCTAATACTTCAATAATTTCATCACTTAGATCTAGTTCAATATGTGAAAGTGCTTTATTTAATTGATTTTTATTTTCTGTCAGTGAATATAAAGCGTGCCAAATTTTAGTTAATTTTTTCTCAGAATTTATAAGCTTAGTTACTTCTTCTTTATTACAATTTTTGGTAACCTTAAGAATAGCTGCAATTAATTCATGTCCTTTGAACTTAGTCTTTTCTGGATAATTTATTGTGTATTCTTTAGTCTTTAAACCGAGTGCTTTTAGAATGGTAGCTTCGCTTATTTCTTTAGCATTGCAGAATGCTTCGTATAATAATGCTTTATTTTCATGGTTTAAATATAAGGCACTTCTATCCACGTTCTGCTGGAGAATTCCATTATCATCTCTGTATTCTCTTTCAAGTATCTTTAAGTTATGAATGATTTCCCATATTCTGAATTCTTGGAATAATGGGTGGGACTTAGCGCATACTTTTACAGGCTTTTCAATCCATTCTCCATCTTTTAAAATTTTGTAATTTTCATATTTGCAATTAGAAAGCAAATATTTTTTAGACTTCAACGGACGTTGGTAATATATTATATCTTCAACAATGAGATGAATTAAACCTTGTTTTATAAGGTTACTTCTGTGGGCTTCATTTCTTTTATAAAGCTCTATTGCAGCTTCATTAAGAAGTTTCATGTCATTAAATTCATTATGAAAATTGGCTTGTGTTGATAAAATCTTATTAAGCTCTTTTTTGTAATGAATTCTATCAATGGTATGAACTTCTTTTCCTCTTATTTTTACAAATGGATTTTCTAGAATTTTATCATAGATATATGCTCCTACGGTTTTATTGCTAGATTCTAATTGACTTTCTGTTTTCTTTTTACGTAAAGTCCAGTCTTCATCATTAGGTGCAGACAAAGAAACAGAAAGTGTTCCATCTTTCAGCTTTTTCTCTGTTACTATAAATTCAACTTGTTTACCTACCCAGTTTGGAATTTCTTTAGAAGAAAAGGAGCCTTTTATGTTCTCTCTTAAGTGTATTAATAATGACTTTTTTCCTCTATTCACTTCACCTGTATCTTCTATCTTATCTACAATTGAAGAAATAAAATATTTATTACTATCCGTTTTTAACTCACTATCATCTCTTAATTGGTAATAACCTCTTTTGACATTGAATTGTAAAATAATCCATGCAAGTTCTTCTTTAGTAATCTTTTGCGATAAAGCTTTTTTACGTAAATAATAAATGACCCAGTCATGTGAAACTGATTTTAATTTAGGATGTTTTGAAAGAATTTCTTCTTTCATTTCTTTATAACTTTCTTGGAATTTAAAAGCAGATTTACTATTTCGCTCTTCAAAGGCGAAACTGTACTTGTGATTTGGATTCCATGATTCTTCAATGAATCCTACGGTTTTTAGTGTTTTAACAAGTCGTTCTCTTCTTTTTTTCTGTCGTTGTTTTAATCTTCTTGCTCCTCTGTAATCTGTTCTTTGACTTGCCGCAGAGGCTAAGTTTCCTTTATTGAAATCACCTATTTCTGCATTATTCATAGGTATTATTCTCGAACCAGCATCAACGATTTTTCCAGTTTCTTCTTTTTCATTTCTTTTTACTACCGCCCAGCCTACAGAATTCACTCCCACATCAAGACCAATTATTAGTTTTTCCATTATTAAAGATTTTCATAACAAAATTTCCACCGTTTATAAATATTTAATTTGGCAGAATGAATATTTCGAAAAATAATAAATTATTGTAAATTTGCATTACAATTTGAAGCTAATCATAAAAAGGCTTATGCCGTAGTGAAAACTAAACAGGTGGGGAAACTCACCTTTTTTTATACAAGAAATCCTACTTTCCTCCATCAATCATCCAACACCAATTTCATCTTTGCAATTCTATCCTCTAGTTTCTCTGTAGACATCTTGGCACGCAGCCTGTCTACTACAATAGGAAAGGAAAAAGGTGTCGCACCACTTGGCTTACTGATGATAAAGTCGCTGCTTCGAATCCTGTCCAAAGCCGCTCGCATACGCGCTTCTTCTAGTTGAAAAGTCATCACCTCGTCAAAAGTTTGTTGATACAATAAGTTGTCCTGTTCGTATTTCTCGAATACATCAAACAATAACTGAGAAGAGGATTGTAAGTGCCTTTCTTTTTTACCTTTACCTGGAAATCCTTGGAAAATTAAGCCGCTTATTCTGGATATATCTCGAAATTGTCGACGAGACATTTCAGCTGCGTTTAAGCTTCCTTGAATTTGAAGTTCAAGGTTTTTTGAATGAAAGAGCTCTTTTGTCAAGATAGCATCGATATCAATTTCTTGATCACTCAATAATTCTACACCGTAATCATTCATGGCAATAGTGAAACTGATCGGCTTGATATCTCCTATTCGTTTTCCTATTAATACACCAAGTCCTTCGTGAACATAACGTCCTTCATATGGATACATGATGAGATGATATCCTTCTTTATCGTGAAAATACTCAATCAAAAATTCTCCTTTTCTTGGGACAAAAGACTTTTCTTGTTGAAGTAAAAACAATGGAGCAAGGGCTTTTACTTCCTTTTGTTGCTTTTTCGGATCGTCATAAAAACTATCGTATTCTTCTCGTAATACTTCCGACAAATTACTTGACAACGGCATTCTTCCACCCATAAAAGAAGGTACTCTTCCAGTCTTTTTTGTAGTCTTTTTTACGTACATGGTCATCTCCTTTATTCGAACAAATTCGAGGTTTCGACCACTAAACCAGAACACATCTCCTGGTGTTAATTGACCTGCAAACCATTCCTCCACCATGCCTATTTTCTTCCCTCGCATGAAAGCAACATTGATTAATGCAGAACTAGTTATCGTTCCTATGCTCATCCGATGTCTTTGGGCAATTTTCCGACTGGTCACTTTGTAGACACCATCTTCTATGACCATCTTTTTATACTCATCATATGCTTCAAGCGATGATCCTCCATAAACCAGAAAGCTCAAACACCAATTCCATTCTTCTTCTGAAATAGAATCCATGCAGAATGTTGACTTGATTTCCGCAAATATTTCTTTTGGGCGAAAGCCCTCTGAAACCGCTAAAGTCATCAAATATTGAATCAACACATCAAACGAACGGATGTATGGAATCCGCTCTTCTACTTCTCCTTTTTTAATAGCTTTTCTCAGTGCACCACTTTCCACAATTTCCAAAGAATGCGTTGGTAAGAAATAGATTTTCGATGTTGCACCGGGGGAATGACCGCTTCGACCAGCACGTTGCAAAAATCGAGCAACTCCTTTGGGGGAACCTACTTGAACAATCGTCTCCACTGGACGAAAATCTACCCCAAGATCCAAACTCGAAGTACAAACCACTGCCTTTATCGTCTCGCTATGTAAGGCGTCTTCCACCCACTCTCGCAAGTGTCTCGCAATCGAGCCATGGTGCATCGCAATAATACCCGCCAACTCCGGAGCTCTGTCCAATATCTTTTGATACCATATCTCGCAAAGTGCTCTTGTATTGATAAATATCAGCGTTGAACGACTGTTTTTAATAATGGGAATCAACTTATCGATCATCTTTATTCCTAGATGTCCTGCCCAAGGAAAACGTTCTATTTCGTCGGGAAGAATGGTCTCAACGATGATTTTTTTCTTGATTTTTGATTGAATCAAAAGCCCTTCTTTTGCCTGCTCTTTCCCGAGTAAAACCTGCATACTTTCCTCCATATTTCCGATGGTCGCAGAAATTCCCCATACCCGCAATCCTTTACTAATGGTCTTGAAGCGGGAGAGTGCAAACTCTACCTGAACTCCACGTTTGCTTCCCACCAGTTCATGCCACTCATCTACAATAACAGCCTTAAGTTGTCTGAAAAACTTAGGATAACCTTTTGTAGCCAATAATATGTGGATGCTTTCAGGTGTGGTGATGAGAATGTCAGGTGGATTGGTAAGTTGTTTTTTACGTTGGACAGTTGTGGTATCTCCTGAACGAATGCCAACTGTCCAGTCCATTCCCATTCCTTCGATGGCTCGAGTTGCTGCTTTATAAATCTCTTTGGTCAATGCGCGAATGGGACTTACCCAAATAGCTTTAAGTCCTTTTTTCTTAAGGTGTCTATGATTACAAAGTATGGGAATAAGCATGGAGTAGGTTTTGCCACTTCCTGTGGGCGCATTGATAATTCCGTTTTTACCAGCCGAATATGCTCGCCATGCTCGATCTTGAAAAGGAAATACTGTCCACTCTTGCGCTGTAAACCAGTCTTCACCAGGCTGCATTATTTGTGGAAGTTTTCTTTTTGTCATAGAATAAGGTAAATATGTAAACTTAAAATAAAAAGGAAGTTCTTTATACTTTTTACATCGATGAAAAAGCGTGAACACTCTAAAATATCACATATAATCTTCAAGGCGAATCGCCCCAAAGATTTCTTAAATATTCCTTTTGGTTTTTTACTTCAATAAAAGAACATTATTTATACCCTCCTCATAACTAAATTATCTAAACGTTGTTTCATACCTTTGGAACTTTAAATAATAGAATGACAAACATCCGAAATCCGCAAATCTGGAAAATTGAATTAATATGGTGGCTAATAACCGCTGTAATTGTTGCAATTTTCATGTTGCCAATTTATACCACAACACCAGCTTTCCCATTGAAAGGAGTAAACATTTTATATATTGCTCTTGCAGTTACATATACCCGATATATATTCCTATTTCGTTACACACCATTTGCATGGTCGATTCCTTTTAAAATATTCTTTCCGTGCAGTGCACTTATCATTTTGATATTGATGGGAGATGGCTTGATGGAATTGCAGAACATGCTTGATGAAGATGGGTTTTTGACTTTTTTAAGTCATCTTGACGGTGATACAGCATTGACAATGTTTCGTTACATCCGATCGGAATATTTCTTTTTCGGAGTGACGTGTGTGATATGCTCTATCTTGCTTCCTATCCGGATGCTTGTTAGTATATGGAGGCAAAAAAATCGAGGAACAATTTAACTTTCAGTATGTATTCAGACGCTCAACAACGTTCTTTTTTTGATTTAAGTAAACAGTTTTTACAGTCGCCTGCAACTCATGATCAGGTGGATGACTTACGTCAAATATTGGTATTTCATGAATGGAAATATTACGTTCAGAACAATCCTGTTTTAAGCGATTATGAATACGATCAATTATTCAAACAACTTCAGAAAATAGAGCTTGAACATCCTGATTTGATTACATCGGATTCGCCAACAATGCGAGTTTCTCAGGATCTTACCAATGAATTCAAAAAGGTGAAGCACCTTACTCCTATGTTGTCACTTGATAATAGTTATAATGCAGAAGATTTAGAAGATTTTGCTAAGTCAGTTCGTAAAGTTACAGGAGTGGAGGATTTGTTTTTTGCGGTTGAACCCAAATTTGATGGAGGAAGTATTGCGTTGGTTTACGAGGATGATCGATTGATTCGTTCAGCTACTCGTGGAGATGGAACAAGAGGGGAGGAAATGACGGCTAATGCCAAAACTATAAAAACGATTCCATTGAAAGCTGCTTTTTCAAAGTATGGAATCAAAAGAGCAGAGCTAAGAGGAGAGGCTGTTATACGAAAAGATATTTTCGATAAGGTGAATGATGAGCGAGAAAAAAATCAACAAGTCTTATTCGCGAATCCAAGAAATGCAGCAACAGGTGGACTTCGAATGAAAGATCCCAATGAAACTGCAAAGCGTGGAATTGATGTTTTTGTCTTTCAATTATCTTATGCGGTGGATGAAAATGACAATGATGTGATGATGAACTTAGAATCGCATTCGAAGGCAATAAACATGCTAAAAGACTTGGGATTCAAAGTGCCGAATAATTCTTTTGGTGTTTATGATACTGTGACAAAAGTTGCGGAGCATTGTACGAAGTGGGAAGTTGAACGTGAGAACTATCCTTACGAGATAGATGGAATGGTGGTGAAGGTAAATGCCTTTGAATTACAGGAAAAAGCAGGTTCAACACAGCATCATCCAAGATGGGCAATTGCTTATAAATTTAAAGCAAAACAAGCAACAAGTACACTTGAAAAAGTAGAATATCAAGTAGGGAAAACAGGATTTGTTACACCAGTTGCTAAGATTACACCAGTAGCTTTGGCAGGTGTGACGATTTCTTCTATTTCTCTTCACAACGAAGAATTCATACAGTCCAAAGACATAAGACTAGGCGATACGGTACTTGTAGAGCGAGCAGGAGATGTTATACCATATATCATAAAATCAATGGAAGATTTACGAAGTGGAGAAGAGCAAGAAATTCAGTTTCCTACGAATTGCCCATCGTGTGAAAGTAGTCTAGTAAAGGCAGAAGGAGAAGCGAAATGGAGATGCGTAAATACATTATGTGAAGCACAAGCACTCCAACGAATGATTTTCCATGTCTCGAAAGAAGCAATGAATATCGATGGTTTTGGGAAGTCCTATGTAGAAAGGTTTCACGAAATGGGTTGGTTGCGTTCTATCGCTGATATTTATAGGCTTGATTATGAAGCGATCGCTTCAATGGAAGGCTTTGGACGTAAGTCCGCTGATAAATTAAAAGTCAATATAGACTTAGCAAAAAGAAATCCTATTTACCGATTATTGAATTCATTGAATGTATATCATCTTGGTAGAAAAGCGAGTAAAATTATTGCTGAGAAAATTGATCATGTACTCGACCTTCAAGAATGGACGGAAGAAGATTTTACTTCCATAAAAGACATAGGTCCCATTCTCGCAAAAGAAGTTATTACATTCTTCTCGAATCCAGTTAATATTGAAGTTCTCAAGGATATGGAAAGCCTAGGTGTTAACTTACGTCAGACGGAAGATGACAAGCCGATTGAAGTAGCAGCTGATGCACCTTTCGCAGGAAAAACGATCTTATTCACGGGTTCTTTACAACAGATGACAAGGAAGGAAGCACAGAAGAAAGCTGAATTGGCTGGAGCCAAAAATATAAGTGCCGTAAGTAGTAAACTCGATTTTCTTGTAGTAGGCGAAAAAGCAGGTTCAAAGCTCAAAAAGGCAGAAGCGCTGGGCACTGTAAGCGTCCTCACCGAAGAAGATTTCTTGGCGATGGTAGATTAATTTTTGTATTTTTACTTATATAAAGTGGTGTGAAAAATTTAACATTCGAATAAGTACAAGAATTTTAAAGTCCCTAAAATAATAAATTAAATAATGTTAATCTTATTAGATATTGATGGGGTTATGTTGCCGGCTAAGCCTTGGAGTTCACTTCCTTTATTCGAAGATGGCTTTTATGATTTCAATAAAAAATCAGTGGCTGCATTAAATAAATTGCTTTTGAAAACAGAAGCAAAAATTATTTTGACAACTTCTCACAAGTATAAATTTTCTTTAAAGAAATGGGTCACTATTTTCGTAAATCGAGGTATACATATTAATACCATTGATAGATTGAACGAGAATACTGATTTTCAAAATAGAGCTAGTGAAATTAAAAATTGGCTTTCTAGTAATATAACAAAAGAGAAATTTGTAATCATAGACGATGATAAATCTCTCAACGATTTACCAAAATATATTAAAAAACATCTAGTTCAAACCAAGCCACTAATAGGCTTGCGTTCTGACCATGTTGCTGATATTTTAAAGATATTGGAAGAGCCAATGCAGATTATTTAAAATTTAATCTTATTTTTTTCACACAAAGTGTAACCCTCTCAAAGAGGTAATAGTCATTATACCGAACATTCAAATTTCAACATTGACAACAATAACTCCACAAGTAATTGAAGATTGCATCAAAGGCAAGCGGAAAGCACAAAATATGTTGTATGCACAGTATTGTGATGCTATGTATAATATATGCTTACGAATGCTGAAAAACTCTGCTGACGCTGAGGATTTATTGGTGAAATCGTTTACTGATGTTTTTAGTAAACTCAATCAATTTCGAATGGAAGCTTCAATTGGTGCATGGATAAAACGTATCGTAATTAATAATTGCATTACGTTTTTGAGGGCCAAAAGAACAATGGATGAGTGGGATGAAAAGTATGATTCTATAGAAGATGATTATGCTCCTGAGGATGAATCGGAATATTCTATTGATGCCATAAAGATGGCGATGAATAAACTTTCCGACGGATACAGAACTATAATAAATCTGTATTTATTCGAAGGACTTGATCACATTGAAATTTCAGAATACTTAAACATTTCAGTTTCCAGTTCCAAGGTTCAATATCATCGAGCGAAGAAGAAATTGATAGACATTTTAAAAAGTTTAAACGAATAATAATGGAAGATAAATTGAAATCTTTTATACGCGATAATAAAGAACAATTCGATTCTGCTAAAGCACCAGATAACGCTTGGGCAAGGATTGAAAAAGATTTGGGCTCGAGCCCAAAAACAAAAACGGTTAGCCTTAAAACCTTGTGGATGATTTTAGGTGGATTTGTTTTATTGTTCGCTGTGATAGGATTTACTGGCTATAAAATGATATCTACTGATAATAGTTCTACGAATGTACATTACGCAGAAATAGAAGATAATCAGTTTCAATCAATGCAGCAGTATTATCAACCATTGTTGAAATCTACGGAGCAAAAGTTTGTCAGTGAAGTTAATGCACCATCTGTTATGGAAGAACTAACAGAACTAGATGAAGGCTTTGTTGAACTTCAAACAGATTATCTTAATAATGACGCAGTCAATAAAGAGATGATGCTTAAACTGATGAAGGAAAATTATGAATTAAGAATTAAGATTTTGGAAATGGCAATGGATAAAATAAATGCTAATGCAATCCCTGAATCTTTAACAAAAGAAAAGACAAATGAATACTAGAATTAAAGTTTTTGGACTATTCGCTACACTAATAGGTTTTCTACTTTTTCAATCATTTGACAAGTATGATTTAACCGAAACATACTCTGAAGAATTTCGCTTAAATGCGGATGGCACGCTAGACCTTTATAATAAATATGGCAAAGTAGATATTAGAACATGGGATAAGCAAGTTGCTAAAATTGACATTATCGTTAAAGTTGACGCTAGAAATGAGAAAAAAGCTCAAGAGGTAATGGACAGGATACTCATTCACTTTTCGAACAATGACAATTATGTGTCTGCAAAAACTGAAATCAAAGCGGAAGTGAACAACAATGGATGGACAATAAATTATAGTAATAATTTTACTATAGACTATGTTGTATACATGCCTATAAACGCACATCTTAAAGTTTTTAATAAATACGGAAATACAACGATTGAGGCGTTAGATAGAACTGTTGATGCAGAAATAAAGTACGGGAATATTGACATGGAAAATGTAAAGGGAGATACAAAGCTGATGCTTGGATATGGAAATGCTAATATGAATAACATGCGAAATCTTAATGCTGAAATTAAGTATTCTAATCTTTCAGCAGAAAGTGTAGGAAACCTTGTTATGGATTCAAAGTATTCTAAACTTGAAATTGATGAGATTAATGACGCTGAAATTAGTTCGAAATACGATAATTACAGGATAGGAAAAGTAAAGCGTATAAAGAATGTAGGAAAGTATGATAGTTTTAGAATAGATGAAATCGATGCAATCGATATTGATACAAAATATACTGATGTAACTATTGATTATTTACACAGTGAAATGTTGATGGAACAGAAATACGGTGGTGTAAAGATTAAAGAATTGGGGGCTGAGGCTACTTTACTTGATTTCGATTTAAAATATACAGAAGTAAGGATTAAAAACATTAATACTGGATATACATTGGATATGGAAGGAGAACATGCAGATTATAGCGTGCATGATGACTTTGAAGTAAGTCATGTTAATGATGAAGATGAATGTTGTGATGTAGAATTACGCGGAAAATATGGAAATGGCGCAACAAGGATAATTGCTAAAATGGAATATGGAGGAATAACATTTTCCTATTAAGCTATAGTAGTTATGACAAACGTGTTATCGAGGTGCAAGAAATTGCGCCTCTATTTTTTTATAATATTTTATCAACTTCTATTGTAACGTCTTTATCCCATTTAGGAAACCAATTATTCAAGCTATTAATTGCTTTTTCTTTTACCTCTTTATTAATAAAGCTAGCTATTGTTACCAGTCCAAAACTCAACATTCCTAGATCGTCCGTATAACCTAGAACAGGAGTAAGGTCAGGAACTAGATCAATAGGAGAGACTAAATAACCAAGAGTTCCTAAAATTATATTCTTAGCCCAAGAAGGCGTTTCACTTCTTTTAAAAGCATAAAAAAGTAATAAGCTAGTGTATAAAGCTTTTGAACCTATTTTGCCTGGATTAAAACGAATAAGTTTTAAGTACTTTTTCGAAGAAAATTTCTTTATGTATTTATCTAATTTTTCTTTCATCTATTATATGCTAAGTTAAACGCATTGCTTGAATATAATATGATTCAAAAATGGTTATTTTATTACATCTTACAGAAATAACAATAGAAAAAGGCTTTTCAGTTCCATTTTTTGACATAAAAACATGAAATCGACATTAGATAGCTTATGCATTTTGATGAATTATAGGCTTAAATAAACGTGATAAATTTTCATTAATAGACCCAAAACATAGGGTTTTCTTCTACTTTTACTTCATTATGTTCATATAATGTAGGTTGTTACCTTTGATAAACAAGACTTTATGTCTTTAAATTATGCAAAAACGATAAAAATTACCTAACTTTGCAGCCCGAAAAAAGGAAAGGGATAATTGGACGACGCGTCCAGTTATTATTAACTAATTAGAGAGAGAATATGAGTCATAAGCTACTTTATGTAACGCAAGAAATGAATCCATACACAACTGTTTCTGAAATTTCAGACATAGTTAGACAGTTGTCACCGGCTATGAAAGACAAGGGGATGGACATAAGAATTTTAATGCCAAAATTCGGAAACATCAATGAAAGAAGACACAAGTTACATGAAGTTGTGAGGTTGTCAGGGATGAATATCATTGTTGATGATGATGATTTTCCACTTATTATAAAAGTTGCAACTCTTGCACCTTACAGATTACAAATTTACTTTTTAGATAACGAAGAGTTTTTCAAAAGAAAAAGTGTATTTTTAGACGATGACGAAAAGCCATTTGATGATAATTCAGATCGAATGATTTTCTTCTGTAAAGGAGTACTTGAAACACTAAAGAAATTCGGGTGGGCACCTGATATCATTCACTGTCATGGATGGATGACTTCACTAGTTCCTTTATATCTTAAAAAAGTATACAACAACGAACCGATATTCCAAGATTCAAAAATCATATTTTCTGCGTTTGAAAATGAGATGGATGATAACTTTAAGACTCGATTCTTAAGTAAGGCGACAATCAATGAAATGTCTGATGAAGACTTAACTGATTATATCGTTGATGATAAAATAAATCTTAATAAAGGAGCAATGGTTCATTCTGATGCTGTTGTTATAGGAAGCGAAGCGTTAACTGATTTCGTTCAAACTAATGCAAGCGATAAAGTGATCTTAGATTATCAATCTCAAGAGCAATTAATAGACGCTTATATCGGTTTATATAACAGTTTAGTTGAGACTGCAGAAGAATAAACAGTCTTACATTCCTTAAATAAAATTAAGTATGAACGTAGTTAAGCGTTTTAAAGGTTTACTCTTTTTTGTATTCATTTGTTTATTAATTTTTATTGGCAATTCTTGTAATGATCCGTCTGCACTAGGTTCGGAATTACTAGGTGAGGATTTATTGCAAGTTGAATATACTGATACGTTCAGCATCGTTGCGAGTACAATAAATGGTCCTGATAGTTTACTAACTTATGATGAAACTACAGTAACAAATGACTTATATGCAGGTGCAATTGACGATCCGTTTTTTGGAATTCAAACATTCGATCCGTTTTTTCTACCAGGTCTAGGAGCTACGATTCCTTCATTTTATGATTATGATAATGACCAATTTGCAACAGTTGATTCAGTAGTAATGATTGTAAATGTTGATACTGCTTTATATTATGGAGATACAGAAGCAATTCATAATGTTGATGTATTTGTATTAGAAAATGAAGTTGACTTTGATGGAGAATATTATTCAGACGAAGATTTTTCAACGAATATGATGCCTGTGGGGGAGAATTTAGAATTCAAACTCGGTTTTGAGGCTTTTAAAATATCATTCGAAGGAGATACTACTGAGACAGCACCTTCCATACGTTTGAAACTAGATAATAGCGTAGGGGAAATGTTAGTTATGGATACACTTTCTGTAAAAAATGATACATTGATAAGAGATGTAGTTCCTGGTTTCAAGATAGTAAATAGACCTAATGTAACAGGAGTTCTTCCGCTTGATTTAAGTACTAAAACATTACTTGATAGAGGGAATAAACTATTTGTTTACTATACAGATACAATAGCTAAATTCTACGCTTTTCCACTAGGAGGTGTTAGGCACCTTTATCATGAGAGTGATAATACTGGCACAGCAGTAGAAGCAGCAATTAATGATCCATCGACAGGTGAAGATTTGTTATATATTCAAGGGTATGGAGGCGCAGATATAAAGCTTGAATTCCCTACAGCTCGATTTGAAAATTTAGGAGATGTATTATTGAAGAAAGCAGAGTTGGAAATAACAGTCGCGCCTCAAACTGGAGACGACGAAGAAGTTTATCCACCAATGCAGTTAGTATATGTAG
>CAZMKA010000076.1:0-11471 GCA_964566605.1 uncultured Saprospiraceae bacterium
GCTGTTACCTAATTCTGATAAATTCAAGGTGTAGTTGCTCATATGCTTACATTATTGCAGTTAAAATTTAGTAATTATACAAAGAGAGTCAAGTAGAACGTGGATATCATAGCAATTCCGTTTTAAGTTTTCACTTTAGTTTCAAGGATTATAAGGTTAAGCCCAAGGCAAGAAACGGAAGCATATCCGTAGAAATAATGAAATTTCCTAACTATGGAATTGAGCGGTTAGCATCAAAAAAGACCTACAAACACAAAGGTTAATAGGTCTTAATTTATTTTCAAGTTGATAACTTAAGTCTTCTATAAAATTAAAGTCTAAAGAGAATTCAATTTACTGTACTATCTTTTCATACAAATACATATTTCCGTCTATTGCCAAGAAATTAGAAAACATAAGCTCAGGACTAAAACTCGTCATATTAATAGCATCATGATTAACATTATTTTTTAATTCAAGTTGATAAGACACATTATTTGAATTGGTAGTTTCCACGATTTCCCATTCGCTTGTAATCAATAATTCTTCAAATTTATCTTCAAATTTGAAGGTTAAGCTATTTTCATCTACTATGATGTGAGCACATGGTTGTGAGACATTAAGTGCCCATCCTTGGCCATGACCTATTAATTTCCATTCACCGATCAGATTATTCTCGATCTCTTCTTTTGAAGAATAAGCATCATCAATACATTGTTGTATTAAAGCGTTTTCAGTTTCATCAATTGCTCCATCCATATCTTCATCATTTTGAACGAATTCGCAGGAGTATTCAATACCTCCATTATCAATGATTTGATCTTTTTCACAAGAACAAAATGTAATTAAAACTAAAGAAAGGATTGTTAAAAGAAATTTTGGATTCATAATTAATACTTTACCTTATAGACGTTAATTCTTGAAAAAAGGTTAGTATACTAAGAAGGTATTAACAACTTCAATTCAGTACTATAAATTATTTATTAAACGAAAAAAGACTCAAAAACGCAATGGGCTTATGAGTCTTTATATTTTAAAAAAATAGTATTCTTAATATAATTGACCTTTCAATATGTTTCTTGAAATAACCATTTTTTGGATTTCACTAGTACCTTCATATATCTGAGTAATTTTAGCATCTCGCATCAATCGCTCTACATGATATTCTTTTACAAAACCATATCCTCCATGAACTTGAACAGCTTCTACAGTATGTTTCATAGCTACTTGAGAAGCATATAATTTAGCCATACTTGCTGCCGATACATAATCTTCTCCTCTATCTTTAAGAATAGCCGCTTTGTGCACAAGTAATCTTGCTGCCTCAATTTCTGTTGCCATATCAGCCAACTTAAATGCAATAGCTTGGTGTTTTGCAATTGGTTTCCCAAAGGCTTCTCTTTCCTTAGCATAAGCGACTGATAACTCATAAGCTCCTGCTGCTATTCCTAAAGCTTGAGCCGCTATTCCTATTCTTCCGCCTGATAAAGTTTTCATCGCGAACTTAAACCCGAATCCATCTTCACCTATTCTATTTTCCTTAGGAACCTTCACGTCATTATACATGATAGTATGTGTATCGCTTGAACGTATTCCCAATTTATCTTCTTTCCCGCCAATAGTCACTCCTTCCCAGTCAGCTTCTACGATAAACGCATTTATCCCGCGATGGCCTTTTTCTCTATCTGTCTGTGCAATTACCAAATGTACACTCGAACTTGCTCCATTCGTTATCCAGTTCTTTGTACCATTCAATAAATAATAATCTCCTTTATCTTCCGCTGTAGTCCTTTGGCTCGTCGCATCTGATCCAGCCTCTGGCTCGCTTAAACAGAATGCACCGATCCACTCTCCTGTAGCAAGTTTAGGCAAATACTTTTCTTTTTGTGCCTCAGAAGCATACGTCTCTAATCCCCAACAAACTAGTGAATTGTTTACAGACATTATTACAGAACATGAATTATCAATCTTACTGATTTCTTCCATAGCAATAACATAGGAAAGTGTATCCATTCCTCCCCCACTATACTTCTCACTCGTCATCATCCCCATGAACCCCATCTCAGCCATACCTCGAATCTGCTCAGTAGGATACTCCATCTTCGAATCTCGTTCTATCACACCTGGCTTCAATTCCCTGTTTGCAAATTCACGTGCAGCTTCTTTTACTGCATCATGTTCCTCTGTATACTTGAATTCTATCATATTTCTTAATAATTACTTTCGTGTAAAATTTCCATAATTGTTCTAAAGGCTAAGGCAGATTCACCAAATCTCTTCTGATGATCAGCTTGTAAAGCAGGTGCATGTTGACCCATATATTCTTGAAGTTTTTGTGCACTTTCAGCTATATATTGTACAGCGAAACTAAGGCCTTCTTTTTCATCAACAAACTTCAATCTATTCAGTTTAAAAGATACAAAACAATCTGTATTCATTACCTCTTGAATATGTCCTTCTGTCATATAAGTCAACCATTCATCAACTCGATTATGCTCAACTAAAACGGTCACGTTATACAATTGTTTAGCCATTCTTATTCTTCCTTTTCCTTAAGATTTAAAGCAAGGTTTAGTTCATTAAGTTGTTCTCCATCAATCGGTGATGGTGCATCTATCATAACATCTTTTCCTTGATTATTTTTAGGGAATGCAATAAAGTCTCTGATACTTGCTTGTCCGTTCATTACAGCACACAATCTATCAAATCCAAACGCAATTCCTCCATGTGGTGGTGCGCCATATTCGAACGCTCCCATCAAAAACCCAAATTGAGCTTCAGCTTCGTCTTTCGTAAACCCTAAAAGATCGAAATTCTTCGATTGCAAAGCTCTGTCGTGAATTCTTATTGATCCTCCACCAATCTCCGAACCATTGATTACTAAATCATATGCATCTGCTCTCAAACTCTTCATCGTCTCGTGATCTCCATCAAGCATTCGTTGTTGATCTTCTTTCTTTGGTGCAGTAAATGGATGATGCATCGCATGAAAACGATTACTATCTTCATCCCATTCGAGTAAAGGAAAATCTACAACCCATAGTGGTTTAAAGTCTCCTTCTTTTATCAATTCATGCTTTCTTCCCATCTCAAGTCTCAACTCATTAAGTTGCTTTCTTGTTTTTTCTGCCTCTCCTGAAAGCACAAAAACAATATCACCAGTGTCTGCGCCCAATTTTTCTTTCCAGCTATTCAACTTATCATCATCGAAAAACTTACCTACACTACTCTTTACACTTCCGTCTAAGTATTTTATGTATACAAGTCCCTTCGCTCCTATCTGTGGTCTTTGCATCCACTCAGTCAACTTCTTAATATCTTTGTTACTGTAAGCTTCTGCTTGTCCTTTTACGGTAATCCCAACTACTAGTTCTGAATTATCAAACACTCCGAAACCTTGTCCTTGAGCTACATCATTTAATTCTACGAACTCCATGTCAAATCTTAGATCCGGCTTATCACTACCGTATCTCTGAATTGCTTCATCATAAGACATTCTAGGAAAATCACCTAATTCTAAATCTAGTGTATGTTTGAATAAATGTCTTGTTAGACCTTCGAAGGTATTCAAAATATCCTCTTGAGTAACAAAAGCCATTTCACAATCTATTTGGGTAAATTCAGGTTGTCGATCAGCTCTTAAATCTTCATCTCGAAAACACTTTACAATCTGAAAGTACTTATCCATTCCACCAACCATAAGAATTTGCTTGAATGTCTGTGGAGACTGAGGCAATGCATAAAATTGACCAGGATTCATACGACTAGGAACAACGAAGTCTCTTGCACCTTCAGGTGTCGACTTGATAAGATTCGGTGTTTCTACTTCAACGAAACCTTGCTGATTAAGATATAATCTTGTCTGCAATGATAGATTTGAACGGAATATAAGATTTTCCTTCACAGGATTTCTTCTTATATCCATATATCGATACTTCATACGAAGATCATCTCCACCATCCGTTTCATCTTCTATAGTAAAAGGAGGTGTTTTAGAGGCATTCAATATTGAGAATCTCAATACATCAATCTCAACATCACCTGTTGGTCGATTAGCGTTTTTATTACTTCTTTCTCTTACAACACCTTCAGCATTAATTACGAATTCTCTTCCAAGACGATTCGCTTGATCAGCTAACTCTGGCTGTTCATCCTGATTAAAAACAAGTTGGGTGATACCATAACGGTCACGTAAATCAACAAAAGTTAATCCTCCAAAATTTCTTGTAGCTTGAACCCAGCCGCTTAAAGTAACCGATGACCCTACATCAGTAATTCTCAATTCTCCGCAAGTATGCGATCGATACATATTATTTCTTGTCTAATTTTTTATAGAATATCGAAGTTCGACTATGTCGTTTTTCTCCGAACAAACGTTCGCAAAATTAGTAAAAAATGACCTAACACTTTAGGAAAATATAAATGAATAGATGAATTGACTTTATTATAGTAGATAAAGGTTAAAAGGAGGAATAAATATTTCTAAATCCTTTTCATTTTAGACTTTAGATTAATAATCAGTTTCAATTTAGCAAAAGTAATTTTATTTACATGTAGCTATATTCAAATTTTTCATTTTTCAACTACAATCATTCTGTAGTCCGTTACAGACTTGTGATCATTTTCTTTGTCTTCGAAACTGTATTTAAATTTTAAATCAGTTAGCCGTTTAAGCGAGTTTTGGAAGTTGATTGATTGATTAAGAATGTGGACCTTCTCACCTGTATCTTGAATGAAAAATGCTATTAAACTCCCTTTTCTGATGTTCATTACAATTTTCTTAATTAACTCAATTTCTTTTCTCTTGTCTTTTTTTCCAAAATGAAAAATACTATCCAAAAGAATTATATCGAATTTATCAAATTCATTGAATTCATAAATATCTTCAACCTTACCAACTAACGTCAAATTTTCATTTTGACATATTCTGTTCATTTGGTTAATCCCAACTTTTGATTTGTCTATTCCAGTTACATTAAAACCAATTCTAGCTAAAGCGACTGAATCTCTACCTTGTCCACAACCTAAGTCTACTACTTTACCTTTAGAAGGAAGGTGTGCAAAAAAATGAATCAATTCTGGATATGGCTCTCCAAACAAGTTCTCAGTCTGATAATATTTATCGTATGTTTCTGTCATTAAGTGTGATTAATCTTAAACAGACTTGATCGCTTTGTCGGATCAAAAAAATATTTTAAACAAACAATTTTTCTATTCTGGATTGAATAACAAGCCAACAATCTCGAAATCATCTGCTGCACCTTCCAAATAAATAAACACACGGAAATTACCTTTTGCAGACTTTAATTGACCTACTCTATATTGTGTCTTTTTATTCTTTGAACTTCCTTTATGAAGCTCACTTCCTGATATTGGTTGAACCTCATCTAAAAACGCTTTAATCGCAGAAATAGCCTCGTTTTTGTCCATGAATTCTTGTGAATCATTTACACACACTTCCATATCTTCACTGAACTTTGAAGTAAGCTCAGATAAATCCTTTTTAGCGATATCTTTGAAATAGCCGGATATATTTTGGGCTTGACCCATTCCAACAAATAAAACGCTTAATACTATTGAAAATAAATATTTCATATTACTTTATTTAATTTTGCCTATCTTCTTACAGTTAAGATAAGGCAAATTTTGTTTTCGCTGTTAGCAGCTAACACTATAAGAACGAATTGTGTTACTATTAAAGTTTCATAATTAAAGAAAATTCAAAAATCACAAATTATTCAATTATATGACGCATAAAAAATCGTTTTTACTCATTCTTGACGGTTGGGGACTAGGAAAAATTAGTGAAGTTGATGCACTTCAACAAGCTAAAACACCTGTTTTCGATAGCCTCATCGAAAAATATCCTAATAATACTTTAGTAACATTCGGCGAAGAAGTAGGGCTTCCTGAAGGGCAAATGGGTAATTCCGAAGTAGGTCACTTAAATATCGGTGCTGGAAGAATTGTTGATCAAGAACTTGTGCGTATAAATAAGGCTTGTCGAAATAAAACTTTAGTAAACGAAGCAAAAATTCAGGACCTTATTCAATATTCGAAAACTAATGACAAACCCGTTCATCTTATGGGTTTATTATCTGATGGCGGTGTCCATTCTCATATAAATCACCTTATTTCTATTGTTGAAATGCTAAGTGAGTCGGGGCTCAAAAATATTTTGATTCATTGTTTCATGGATGGCAGGGATACTGCACCGAATGGTGGGAAAAAGTACATGTCTACCTTATTAAAAGCGATAGAAGGCAAAGCAAAAGTAGGATCTATAATTGGTAGATATTACGCTATGGATCGTGATAATCGTTATGAACGAATTGAAAAAGCCTACGACCTTTTAGTAAAAGGTGAAGGAGAGATATGGGACGATCCCATAGCTGCTATGCAAGATTCATACGACAAGGATCTTACAGATGAATTTATCCTTCCTATTTCCATTAATCATGGAGATGCAAGAACTACGATAAATTCGGATGATGCGGTTTTATTCTATAATTTTAGAACGGATAGACCAAGGCAAATAACAAGAGTATTAACTCAAGAAGATATGCCTGATTATGAAATGAAAAAACTCGATCTTCAATTTTTTACAATGACTGAGTATGACGAAAATTTCAAGAATATCCATGTGGTTTTTACAAAAGATAAAATTGCAAAAACCATAGGAGAAGTTGTTGCTGATCATGGTTTAACCCAATTAAGAATCGCTGAAACTGAGAAATATCCACATGTCACATTTTTCTTTTCAGGCGGTCGAGAGGCTGAATTCAAAGGGGAATCAAGAATACTAATTCCTTCTCCCAAAGTAGCAACTTACGACATGCAGCCTGAAATGAGTGCGAATGAAATCACTGAAAAAGTTAGGAATTTTATCGATTCCGACAAACCAGATTTTATTTGTTTGAATTTTGCTAATACAGATATGGTGGGACATACAGGCGACTTTGAAGCAGCAATTAAAGCTGCAGAAACTGTTGATAGTTGTCTAGGGCAATGCGTTTCGAAAGGACTTGAACACGATTATGAAATCATTATAATCGCTGATCATGGAAATTCTGATATTATGAAGAATGCGGATGGTTCTACACATACAGCTCATACCACTAACTTGGTACCGATAATCTATGCGAGTAATAATGTTCAAGGTAAATTATCTCATGGAAAACTAGGAGATGTTGCGGTTACTTTACTTGATTTGATGGGTGTCCCCAAAGATGAATTAATGACAGGAAAAACTTTAATTGTATGAGATATTGGATCGTAGTTATCTTCTTAAGTCTTTCAATTTTTTCGTGTACAGAAAAAGAAAAGGTATCATATGAAAGCTCTTTCTTTGACATAGAGCAATTCGTGGATTCTTTGTTGACCGAAAATAGCAAAAGTGAAATAGTGAGAGAGATTGTTATTAATGGAGAGAAAGAAACAAAGACGCTAGAAGAAAATGATGTCACTGAGATCTTTGAATTTTTAAAGCAATTCAATATCAATCGCCCCAAATGGTACGATAAATATAAAGTGACAAAGACACAAAATGAGACAATGTATCAAGCAATAGAAAAAGATTTCGAAACTAAAGAAGTAAAAGTTATTGAGAATAATAACGGAATAACAGAAGTCCAGATCTTTTACAAAAGTAAAACACTGATTTCAAGTGCAGAAAAAATGATTATTTGGAAGCCAAGAACGAGACTTGATTATAAAAATACTTCTAAATCTTTGTGGTCAGACTCACAATTTATGGATATTTCATGGACGTATAAATTGTAACTTTAAAGCAAAATAAAACGTCATAAAAAGAAAAAGCGATGCCGAAAAAAATGAAGAAATCCGGTGAACCGGAAGTACACGAAGAATTGAAAGGATTCGATATTAAGATTAATGAACTTGGAGAGATCAAGGGTAATTTTGATATTGATCAATTAAATGACTTTCTTAACAAAGAAGTGGAAGACAAAAAGTTAAAGCATCTTAAAATTAAAAGTGAAGAGGAATAGTTCTCTTTACTTTTGGGAATTACATCCTTGAAAATTTAAACATATTTTAAATTTTGGGCTCGAGCCCAAAAAACACGATTAATGAGATTCTATTCTTAATTATTTCTCCAGAAAAACGGGGTGAATAATATAATAATCGTAAACAGTTCTAGTCTACCTAAAATCATTATAAAGGATAATATTATTTTTTCCAATCCAGCAACATGAGCAAAGTTATTAACTGGCCCTACACTTCCAATGCCTGGCCCCACATTACCTAAGCAAGTTGCAACTGCTCCAGCAGCTGATAAAAAGTCCAATTCTAGAGTTGAAATCACAATCGTACCTAATACAAAAACACCGAGATACATTAGTAAGAAAACTAGAATATGTGTCATAATTCTACCAGGCACCAACTGTTTATTTAGCTTTACACGAACTATTGCACGAGGGTGTAAAAGTCGCTTGAATTCAAGTAAGCTATTCTTCACAAAAACCAAATGCCTTATCAATTTTATTCCACCTGAAGTTGAACCAGCTGACGCTCCAAAGAATAGCATCAAGAATGCTAAACTCGTAACAAATGGCGAGATAATACTATAATCCGTTGTAACAAAACCAGTTGTTGTAATCAATGAAACAATTTGAAACAATCCTGCTCTAAAAGCTGATTCCAAATCTAGGTGAGTTTTATGTATAATTCCGGCTGTCATCAGAATTGTAAATACCGCTACAACAATAATGTAAAATTTAAATTCGTCGTTTCTAAAAACGTTTTTGAACTTACCTTTTATACCGAAGTAAAGCATTGCATAATTCGTTCCAGCAATAATCATAAACAATATCAATGTATACTGTATCAAAGGCGAATAGTTTGCCACAGAGGCGTTATGAGTTGAAAAGCCTCCAGTTGCCATTGTTGTAAGACCATGATTTATTGCATCGAATGGATTCATTCCTTCGAGATATAGAATCCCTGTTAACAAGGTTGTCAATCCGACATATATAAACCATAATCTCTTCGCAGTTCCTTGAATACGAGGATGTATTTTATCGGATGTAGGACCAGGAGCCTCTGCCATAAAAAGCTGAATTCCCCCTATTCCTAAGAGGGGCAATAATGCAACAGTGAGAACAATTACTCCCATACCACCAAGCCATTGAGTCAAACTTCGCCACAATAAAACACTATTAGGTAAAATCTCTATATTCTCAAAAATAGTTGCACCTGTGGTCGTAAAACCTGACGCTGATTCAAAAATATTATCAGAAAATCCTGTAGTTACATCGGCAAAATAATAAGGCAAGGCACCAAAAACAATCATAGCTATCCATGCCAAAGCAACAATTAGATAACCTTCTCTTTTATGAACAGCCTTTTTATGCCCAAACCTTACAAAGTACAAAATTGCTCCAAAAACTAAAGTGATAATTCCTGATTTTCCAAATGCCCAAACCGTTCCTTGTTCATCTAGCATAAAGATTAAACCAAGCAATATCATTATTGCTCCTAATAAAGATAAAAGAACGCCTATAACATTACTAACTGGTTGGAAGTTAATCATCTCCGAAGATTCGTTCTAGTTTTTGAATAGCTCGTGGTAATGCAAGAATTATTATTTTATCATCTATAAAAAAGACAGTATCTCCGTCAGGAATAATAATGTTATTATCTCTTATTATAGCGCCAACAACCATGCCTTTAGGGAAGTTTAATTTCCTAATAGCCTTTTTAGTAATCTTTGATTTTTTGCTAATGACATATTCGATTACTTCAGCATCTACACCGTGTAAACTAGTAATTGCTTCAACAGTTCCTTTTCTGATAAACCTGAAAATATTATTTGCAGCAATAATCTTCATATTGATCATTGTATCAACACCAATATTTTGTGAAATCCGTGTGTAATAAGAGTTGTCTACAAGTGCAATCGTTTTATATACACCAAGTTCATCGGCCATTAATGAGGTTAAGATGTTGGTTTCTGAGTTTTCAGTTAAAGCTAAGAAAACATCCATGTTTTCGATACCCTCTTCTTTAAGCAATTCGAAGTTTCCTGTATTTCCATGAATAATTAAGGCATTGTTTAACTCCTCTGTCAACTTTTTACTTCTATTCTTATCTTGTTCAATTATGGTAACATTATAATTTTCTTCTAGAACTTTTACGGTTGCTAAAGAGAGGGCTGAGCCACCCAAAATCATTATGTTCCTTACTTTGATATGAGTTTTACCTGTACGTTCAAGCAATCGAGTTAGTTGATCTCCCTCGGTCAAAAAATAAAGGTGATCGTTTCTCTTTAATCTAGTATTTTTCCTAGGAATGATAGTTTTATTTCCACGCAGAATTGCAATAGGATTGAAAGCAACATTTTCATCCATTGCGATAACTCTCTCTATTGTCTTTCCTTTAATATGTGAGTCATCATCAAGATTAATACCTGCTAAAGAAATTCTACCTTCTTCAAATTGGAAAATATCAGTTACTTCACATTGCTCTAGCAATCTACTAATCTCCGAGACTGCTAATTTTATAGGCGAAATAAGTTTATCTATTCCAAGTTCAAAAAACTTTTGTTTGTGTTTTTCGCTTAAGTATTCTTCATTTACAACTCTTGCAATTGTCTGCTTGCATCCCATTTGTTTCGCGAGGATACATGAAACTATATTACTATGTTCTCCTGTGGTAACAGCTAAAAATAACTCAGCTTCTAAAATATCAGCACTTTCAAGTATTGATGGCGATGTTGCATCTCCATGTAAAGTACTTACATCAAGATGGCTTTCTGCATAATCTAAAACATCCTTGTTCATGTCAATAAGAACAATGTCCTGTTTTTCCGACACTAATAATCGGGCTAAATGAAAGCCAATATCTCCTGCTCCTGCAATTACGATTCTCATATAAAGAATAAATTCAAACGCAAATATAACAAACCCTTTGTGTGCTAATTGGATAATTAATCAAATAGAAATATAATTACTTGAAATGAAGATAAGTTGAGCAAGATGAAACGCATAAAATATTAGTCTTTAAGCACGCTTGGATCAACATTTATAGACAAAAAAAAGCAGGACTTTCATTGAAAGCCCTGCTACCCCAAAAAACCAATTGAAAACAATCATCTTTATATAAACTGCTATAAAAGCAGGGTATAATTATTTTAAGAAAAGCAAAAGTAAAAAAATTTTAACATTTGCTTTCTAAGCAAAAACAATAACATCTTTTTTTAGTTCACTGCACTTTACAACAATTTAAATACCTTTTATCCCATTTAAGCGCCGCTAGTAATTGTATATCTTAAATTTACGAAATTTTGTGTGTATTAAGATTTCATATGAAGTTGTTTTAACAAACAGAAATTCTTTTAAAAGCATATTCTTGAAAAAAAGCAATCTTTGACAATTTATCTTGTATCGATTGTTGCAATCTTTTTTCTTTTGTTTCTCCATCAAAAAGCAAAAAAAAAGCAGAACGTCCCCGTTCTGCTACCAAAAAATCAA
>CAZMKA010000076.1:11571-16690 GCA_964566605.1 uncultured Saprospiraceae bacterium
GACGTTTAGTCAATTCAATCTTGCAGACCGCTCGTTCATCCACAAAAAAACAATTAAAAACAATTTATCCTATATGCCTAAGTTGCGATTTATTTTGCTGAGTTTTGAGTCTTTTACATTTGAAAAGTTGATCACATTTGACAATTTTTTTCAAATGTCCTTTTATTAAATTTTCTTCTTTAACTTTGGACTCTTATTTCAAATTTGTGAGCTATTATATCGTTCACACTAATAAGACATGTTTAGATTTCTTAACACACACATTTTTTTTGAATTAAAGTCAATTTTTTTTCAAAAAAAGACTTAAATCGCTGAATATCAGCTATATAAAATGTTAAATTTTTTTCCTTGGCGAAGTTAAAATCTATATTCATCTGTCAAAACTGCGGTCATTCTACCTCAAAATGGCTAGGTCAATGTACATCTTGTAAAGAATGGAATACTCTTCATGAAGAAATAGTATCTTCTTCCAATAAGAAAGAAATAAAGCAAACTTTTCAAGCTTCTAATGAAAAAATTGTTCCTCTGAATCTAAAAGAGATAAAGTCTATTTCAAGGGAACGTATAATTCTGAAAGATACTGAGCTAAATAGAGTACTCGGAGGAGGATTAGTTCCTGGTTCTATAAATCTTATTGGTGGTCATCCAGGAATAGGTAAATCTACCCTTTTACTTCAACTAGCTTTAGAAGCTTCAGGCAAAGTTCTTTATGTTTCAGGAGAAGAAAGTGAACAACAAATTAAGTTAAGAGCTGAAAGGATAGGAGAGATTAAAGACAACTGTTTTATCTATCCTGAAACAGATACCGTTGAAATTCTTAAACAAGCTAAAACACTTGAACCCCAACTTATAATTATTGATTCTATTCAAACTTTAAGAAGCCCTGGATTAGATTCAGCTCCTGGAAGTGTTACTCAAGTGAGAGAATCAACAGCTGAATTACAAAGATTTGCTAAGCAGACCAATATTCCCATTCTTGTGATAGGGCATATAAACAAAGATGGAGCTATAGCTGGTCCCAAAATTCTTGAACATATTGTTGATGTAGTTCTTCAATTTGAGGGAGATAGTAACTATAGATATAGAATTCTTCGCTCTATCAAAAACCGTTTTGGATCTACTGATGAAATGGGTATATATGAAATGATAAATAGTGGTTTAAGAATTGTAGACAATCCTAGTGCAATGCTTCTTAATCAAAGTGATCTTGTTCTTAGTGGGTCATCAACTGCCGCTGCAATAGAAAGTGCAAGACCTATTTTTATAGAAACACAAGCTCTTGTTTCTACGGCTGTGTATGGTACACCTCAAAGAAGTTCTACAGGATTCGATACGCGTAGAATGAATATGCTACTTGCTGTTTTAGAAAAGAGAGCAGGATATCGTTTTGGAGCAATGGATGTATTTTTGAATATTGCTGGTGGCATAAAAATATCAGATCCAGCACTTGATATGTCCGTCTGTGTAGCCTTAGTATCCTCACTTGAAGATTATAACATATCGAAAAAAATGTGCTTTTGTGGTGAAGTTGGGCTTTCAGGTGAAATAAGAGCTGTTAGCCGAATCGAACAAAGGATTCAAGAAGCGGATAGACTGGGTTTTAAAGACATTTTTATTCCTCAACCAAATACTAAAGGTCTTGATCAATCTCGTTATTCTATACGTATACATGAAATAAGAATACTCGGTGAACTATACTCTGCATTGTTTGAATAATAGCAAACATCAGTGTTAAATATGTCAACAAACTAAGTTAAAATTTAAATAAATCTTCATTTTTAAAAACTTTCGCCTACTTATTAATATTTTTGTATTGTGAAGTGGAATGCTATCATATTGTTAATCTGTCTTTTATCGGCAAATATTCCTAGTGAATACTTTGTATCTTCATCTTGTTGTGAAGATTCAACAGAATTGTGTAGTGTAGATATTGACAATTCAAGTGATGAAGATAAAGGTTGTTGTGAAGATAGTTCTTGCGATTGCCTTTGCTGTCACATTACAACATTTTACAACACACAAGAATTAACTCTTTCCAAAAAACAAACATATTTCATAGAAACTAATTTCACTTATGAATTCAAGTATTCTATAGATCTTTTCGAGGCCCTATTCCGACCTCCACTCGCATAAAATTTGATTTTTTACTGGATTACTATGCCTTGGCCTCAAAGCCATCAGGTATTTTATAATATCAAATTTTTAAAATGAAAAATATATTAGTTTGCTTATTTATCCTATTAAGCTTTGGGCTTAAAGCCCAAAATGAAATAAAAGTATGGGTAGATGGATCTTGCGAAACATGCAAGGAAAGAATAGAAAAAGCAAGCATGCAAATCATGGGAGTAAACAAAGCTACCTGGGATGTATCAACCCAAATGCTTTCCTTAGATACAGATGAAAATTTCTATCAAGATGATCTTTTGACCCACTTATCATCAGTAGGTTATGATACTAAAGATTATTTAGGTGACCCTTTAGCAACTGATAATTATAGCTTTTGCTGTAAGTATATAGAGCTTAAGAATGTGCAAAGATAGGATTGAAGAATTAAGTGTTGGCTTTGAAGAAATAAGTTTTGCATCTTGGGACATCCCTTCCAAGACGCTTAGTATCAAAGCACATAAAGACTTCGAAGTGATGAATTTACATGAAGCATTAGCAGCAATAGGACATGATACTGAATTAGTAAGAGGATGCGATACTGCATATGCTAATTTACATTCTTGCTGTAAGTATAGAGATGAGGCAATTAGTAATGAAAATGCTTTGGAAAGATTCAAAAATTGGGATGAAAATGCTGACCATAGCAATGATGTCCATGGTGTTATTAGTGAATTAACAAAGGAAGGTGAAAAGATTCCTGTTATAGGAGCCACTGTAAACTGGCTGGGAACTACTATCGCTAGTGCCACTGATGAACAAGGTTTCTTTACTCTTGAAAAAGTAAAAGATATTGATGCTATCGTTTTAAATTATGTAGGAAGTCTGCCGGATACCATAGAAATGGGTAATCAACATATAGTAAATATTGTCATCAAATCGAATTTTATACTCGACGAAGTAAGTATTACTCATAAGAAGAAAACTACTGAAATTTCTTTTTTAAATACAATGAAAGTACGCCAAATCGATAAGAAGGAATTACTAAAAGCTGCTTGTTGTAGCCTTTCGGAAAGTTTCGAGACTACTCCTTCTGTAGACGTTTCTTTTACTGACGCTGTGACGGGAACTCGTAAAATCGAATTGTTAGGACTTGCTGGCCCAAATGTCCAGATCATGCATGAAAACATTCCATATGTCAGAGGTTTAGCGGCATTAAACGGATTGGATTTAATTCCTGGACCTTGGGTAGAAAGTATGCAGCTTAACATAGGCAGCGGTTCAGTGGTTAATGGACCAGAAGCCTTAACTGGCCAAATAAATGTAGAAACAAAAAAGCCACGTGAAAGTGAAAAAGCATACGTATCGCTATATGGAAACATTATGCAAAGGTTCGAGCTTAATGCGAATACGACGACTAATATAAACGACCAATTAAGTACCGCATTCATTGTTCATGCTGCTCAACAAAATGGGAAACATGATAGAAATTTTGATGGGTTTTTAGATAACCCATTAAGTAATCAAATTTTCGTACTTAATAGATGGAAATTGCGAACAAAGAACAATTTACAATCTCAGTTAGGTTTTAAATACTCTATGCAAAACAAGCTTTCAGGTCAACACGAAAAGCTTCATGCAGATCATAGCCATGACCCTATAGAGGAATATTGGCAAGCGAATCAACAGACTGATCGATTAGATTCTTGGTTCAAAATGGGGAAAGTATTTGAAAATAATCCGAACCGGTCATTTGGATTTATGATGAACTATACATACCATAATCAACAATCACAATTTGGCTTGAAGCCATATAACGCTGCCCAAAATAGCTTTTATACAAACCTTATTTTTTCCCAACTAATAGAAGGAACTGGTGATAAGTTAAACTATGGTGTAAGTTTTCAATACGATAACTTCGAAGAGCACCTGAACGTAAACAGCTATCTAAGAAATGAAACTCTACCAGGAATTTTTACTGAATACAATACATCTTATGGTGAAAAATGGGATTTCGTATTTGGTTTAAGAGGTGATTATCATAATAATTATGGCTTTCTTGTTAACCCTAGAATGCATGCGAAATATTCTCCATCCGATACAAAAGCTTTACGTTTTTCAGCTGGAAGAGGAATACGGACTCCAACTATATTCGCTGAGAATCCTGGAATATTTGTAAGTAGTCGAGATATCATAGTTTTGGGTGAGACGGATACTCCATATGGATTAGGTCAAGAGATTGCATGGAATGCTGGAATGAGTTATACTCAAGAAGTAATAATAAATAAGCGTTCATTGATTTTTGGTGGTGAATATTACTATACATTTTTTGAGAATAACGTACTTCTTGATTTCGATACAGATGTTAATGCTGTTTCGATTTATAATGTAGAAAATGGAACTTCAGGTCACAGTATTCAACTTCATGCAGAATATGAAATCATTGAAAATCTTTCCGTTAAAACTGCATATCGATTCAATGATGTGAGAAGTGATTATTTGTCGGGTCGTCTATTAAAGCCTTTGATTTCTAGGCATAGAGCATTCGTTAATGTATCTGCAGAGTTGCCTAAAAGATGGAATATTGATGGTACATTTAACCTACAAGGTAGGAAGCGTATTCCGAACACAAGTGCTAATCCTATTGAATTTCAATTAGAAGAATATTCTCCTACTTTCTATACGATAAATGGTCAGATAAGTAAGTTTTTCAATAAAGGATTTGAAGCATATATTGGTGTAGAAAATTTACTTGACTTCCGTCAAAATGATGCAATTATTGATTCCTTTGATCCATTTGGTGAATACTTCGATAGCTCATTAATTTGGGGACCAATTATGGGAAGGAACATATATATTGGAGCAAGATATAGGTTGTTTTAATACCAATTTATATTATGTTTCTTTGGGCTCGAGCCCAAAGAAAAAAAAACAGAAACAGCAATGCCTTTTACACTAATAAGGCATATTCATAAGTGCCCTAAAATGTTGTTTATAAGCTAATTAAGTATTATCT
>CAZMKA010000077.1:0-16522 GCA_964566605.1 uncultured Saprospiraceae bacterium
AATAAAATCTGTTTTCATTTCACTAATCTTCTTTTGACGGATGATTATAAATATCGTATAGATAAAACAGAATAAAATTATCAATGTAAAAATAATACTTCCTAGTAACCATGGCGTTACAGAGGACCAAACAAACTTGCGCTTATTAATGAAATGCAATGAAAGAAAACCAGGAGATTCATAGTCCGATGAAAACAATTGGATTTTATAGTTGGATCTATCAAGATTCGATTGCATTCCAAGATCCGAAGCCTCTTCATTATCTCCGAAATCAACTACATAATTTTCGTTAATGATAAAGTAATCATTCGACTCATTATTAAATACTCCAAATTCATAAACAAGGTTTATTCCCTGGTCTTCAAGAGAATTTTGGATAAGCTTAGAAAGATTAGTTGGTTTCAACTCAAGTAATAATTCTTGAGTATTAAGCATTTTAGAGATGGAATTTAACTCAAAAATAATTCGTTCTTTCGACCATTTATTTTCCTTCTTTAATAACGGATCGTACTTATTTAGACTAATCGATTGATCCTTTAACTGGATTTTATCACCTAAACCAGTATAGCTTTCTTTCTTCTCAGCATTCTCAGCTAATGTAGACTTAACTTCGTTCAACGCAGTATATACCTTATCATTGAAATTTTTCTCATTCAAATCAACAAACCAGTATATCCAGTAAAACTGAATAAACATGATGCCTATACAAGCTAAGCTCATAAGAATAATAATCGACCATATGGACCTCCTCTTCATATCTTCTTTGTGAAGTTACTCTATCTTGTGTATTCGAATATTTTCATAAAAATATCGTAAATATACGCTATATTTTGCTTAGAGGTGTTTTCCAAAAACCCTAAATAAAGCTTAAATGTTAATCTATTTATCGTTTTGATAGTTATATCATCTAAACAGTAAAACATTATTTTCATTCTAAACTTGAAAATAGAAATTTTTGCGTTTACAAAATTTAAAAAATGCTTGTAGAATTATACGAAACGAATAATATAGCTACATTACAACTAGTGAAGTCGCTATTGAAAATTAATGATATTGACCATGAAATCATGAATGAAAATACGCTTCAAATAGGTAGTTTAGAAGCTATGGGAATTCAAGGTGCAATTGTAAAAGTAGACGCAAATAGTTATGAACGTGCAAAAGAGCTGATGATTGAGAATAAGTTTATGTCTTCAAAAGCTGCTATCGAAGAAGAATCTGCATTTGTAAAATGGGTTAATGAAAATTTTGATTTTGCATTTTTAAAAGGTCAACCATTTTATATTAAATTATTAATTATCGTTGCAGTGTTACTCATCATTTTAGGAGCGATTATTTTTCTATTGGTTTCGTAATTAACATCCATTCTATTTTGAAAGTTTATTGTCTATTAATTTTATTCTTTGTTTCATTTTGGGCTCATGCCCAAAGGGTTAAAGGGACCATTAATGCCGTCAATTCAAATGAAGCATTAGCTTATGCAACAGTGGAAATTAATGGACTTAATAAGGATTATACTAAATATACTTATGCCGATAGAAATGGAGCATTCAAAGCCAATCTAACTCAAGGCGAGTACACAATTCAAATAAGTTATACAGGTTATGAAAATCTTCTTGATACAATTACAATTGATAGCAAGGAAACATTGACAATAATATTTGAATTAAATGAACTTCCTATCTCAAATATAAACCCAATAATTACAGCTAATTTAATTCCCGAATCAAATACTTTATTAATTAATAAAAGTAATTTTTTAAAACTTGCTGGCTCATTTAATGATCCATCGCGTTTACTTACAAAGTTTCCAGGAATCGCAGCTACGAATGATCAATCGAATTTTATAAGTCTATTGGGAATGCCACCTTCAATGGCCGGATGGTTTATTAACGGCGCTTCAGTAGTTAACCCAAATCACCTTAGCAATACAGGAACATTTACTGATCAATCCTCACCGAATGGAGGAGGAGTAAATATGATATCAGGAAATAGCATTGCGGAATTTAGATTTGTTCAATCACCACTAAATGGAGAATATTTTAATATTGGAAGTGGCTTATCGGATTTTACATTAGATATTCCGAAAGGACTAAATTTCTCCATTGGTTTACTAGGAACTGAAATAAAATATGGATACGAAAAAGAGCAATTTAAATTTGGGCTAAATTATAGATATTCAACACTTGGAATATTAAGTTCAATAGGTGTTCCTTTAGGCGATGAAAAAATAAATTTTCAAGACTTTCATACACGAATAGAAAGAAATGGTAAATCTTTTAGATTCAGTTTTGATTTATTATTTGGTGGCAACTCAAATATTCATGACCCTCTTGAAGAAGTTGTATTTTTTAAAGATGCTTTATTTATAGGATTAACAGGACGTCAAGAAATTGCGTCTATAAGATATGATGTGTATAAAAATAAATGGCGATTAGACAATACATTTAATTACTCTTCTAGAAATTCAAATCGACAAATAACAGCTACTGAAGATGTATTAGGCTATGAAATTGATTCATTAGAATCGGTTCAAGAATTAAGAGTGTCGACTAAAAATGTATTTAAATATTTCATTGATAATAATTGGGAATTCAATTACTCGAACAATTATGAAATAGGACAAATAAATTTTAGAGATAAAGAAGGATTGTATCAAAGAGGTGCAGGAATAGCAAATATTAAATATAGAAAAAGGAAGTTTTTAGTAGAAGGAGGAATAGGAGTATCGTTTATAGGAAGAAGGAATTTGGCAGAAATAGGAAATGATAATAAGGTAGGGAGCGAATCGAGGTTTTTATTACAATATGGTAATAATAAAAACCGAGTGAGCGGAAGAGTGAGTACGGGTTTCGTATCTGTGTTACCGGAGATCATGATATTAGGGAGTAAGAGTGTGCCAATGGAGACTATTAATATGATAGTTGATTATGTGCATGAAGGGAAGTGGGGAAAGATGAAGATAGGGGGATATTATCATCGTTTCAATAATGTATTAATAAGCGAGAATGCGCGTGTGAGTTATTTTAGCAGATTTGATTTAGTAGAGGATGTGGTGAATACAGGTGATTATACAAGTGACGGCGAAGCTAGTATTATTGGTGGACTAATTCAATATCAAAAGGAATACAAGAACTTGCAGTTTGTGACGAATTATTCATTGTATGATTTAGAAATAAGTGATAATATTATTGGTGATTATAATTTCAATTATACCTATAGTGCAACGCTATCATATTCCAAAAAAGTAAGGGATAATCAATTATTAATTTCTTCTACTTTACAAGGTCGAGGAGCAAATAATGAATTTAATATTAATCTAGAAGAATCAAGAAATCAAGGAACAACCATTTATAATAGAATGGAGGTTCAGCGATTAACACCATATTCTAGACTAGATTTTAAATTAAGTTATTCTTGGGGAAAAACGCAGGAACAAAACAATAAGTACTTGCTGTCTATTGACATTTTAAATCTGTTAAACAGACGTAATGATTCATATTCCTTTTATGATGCTCTAGCAGATGAAATTATTCTAAATAATCAACTAGGATTAATTCCCATCTTAAAGTTTGAAGTTAATTTATTTTAATTTGGGTTCAACCCAAATAGTAACATGCAATATCTTATTGACTAATATAATGTTGATAATTAACTTGAAATAATTGAGGCATGCCAGAATCTTCTGCCTCACTAGCTATGAAAATTTGATCATTAAGAACACAAATAGATTCAATCTGCATATCAGGTAAGCCTGTAAAACTTAAAGGCCTAGTAGAATATTGATTGTTTTCGTAATTGATTAAATGAATTGAACTAAAAAATACATCATCTACTATATTATAAGCAGACATTAAAACGTTACCATCATTTTCAACATAGTAAGCATCCGTCACTAATCGATTTAATTCAACATCAAGTTTCCTTTTAGCAATTTGTTCCGTCTCAATTGTATTAATATTATACACGTGTGAAACATCATTAGCTCTATTCTTTGTTACTAAATAAATATTTACTCCATCAATAAACATTGCTTCGCAATCAAAATTATGCTCATCTCTTTGTTCAAAATCCTCTTGATCTTCATAGGTAAAATTTAATCTTGAAAATATAGGAGTTTCTGAACTTAACTCATTTACATCAATTTTTAAAATTTCAAGATTATATCTATTACCGAAGTTATTACCGAAATTTCCTATGTAAATAAATCCATCACTAATTGCTATTGCTTCCCAATCAACATTTACAGCATCTGGAATATTGAACTCATTTATTAAATTACAATCTGAATCAATTTCGAAAAGTGAATTTTTAGATCCACTATCACCAAATGCTAACATATTGTCACCAAAAGGAATAATCCCTGAAACTTCTCTAAGCTCTTCAATTAAATCACACTGATATTCGAAATTAACGATTTCTACAAAATCATCATCACATTGAAATGCTGACAATCCTATAAAAGCAACAAGCACAAATAATAGATATTTAATTTTCATTTTGAATTAATATTTTCTTTATCTCTTTATATTCTTCTAAGTCAAGTTCTAAAAAATATATACCGTTTTCTAGATTTGACAAGTTAACATTCAATTCATTGTCTCCTGCAAACAAATCATCAATAATTTCAGTATACACTAATCTACCTAAGTTATCATAAACAGAAATTGTAACTGGTGAATTAGCATTGTTAATAAACTCAATAGAAATTTCACCACTTGAAGGATTCGGGTATATAAAAGTATTAGGCCCTTGGAACGCTCCTTCAAAATGAGCTATAACTTCCAAGTCATCAAAGTTACGAATATCTAACTTGTTTACATTAATATTGGTTTCGACATTCCCGATAATCTCCCAATGCGAAAAAGTAAATCCAGGATTTGGATGGACCACCAAGCTTGACTCTAATTCACCAAAATAATATCCATCCCATGGCAATTCATGAACTTCCAGAGTGTTTACTTCAAAATAACCTGCTGATGGCGGATCAACCGAAATGGTAATATTTTCTGCATTATCTAATTCAAACCTATCACCTAAAAATGATCTAGCATAATCCTCTCGTTGTTCTGTAAAATCATATAAATTCGGAATTGCTGTTTCTTGCCACCATTCAAAACGTCCATCTGACCATACCTCAAACTGTCTTTCAATTTCTGGTTCTAAATTAGTTTTTGTATGGACCGTTTCTTCCGTCCACTTTTCTGATTTAAACGTAGAATTTAATAGATCACAATATCGTGTAATAAAATCATTTTTATAATTTTCATTTTCCCATAGTTTTTTCATAATATCGTAGAAACGAGCATTACTTAGCGTATCAATCCATTCTCCCATATAATTTTGATCCGCAACTGTCCAGCCATGTCTTCCCATGGCAACATCCATATCAAATAAAAAATAACGCCATTTACCTCCATCCTTTGCTCTCCAATATTTAATATTATTTCGTGGCCAATCCGTATTATTAACAATAGATTGAGCAGCAAAATAATCCATAAAATGATTTACATCAAAATTTTTACTTACCACATCAAAGTTTGTATCCACAGATAAATCATTTTCTAATAAAAATGATAAATGCTCATTAAATATGTCGAAATCACCTTCAACAACTTGAGTGTCTTTTTCTAATAAATCTATTTCGTCTTCATTAAATCCATAATGTTCCTCTATATAATATTTATCTATTTTCTCTCTAAGGTGATGTAGACCATAATATTCACCATTAATATATACAACAGTAGGGCGGAATTGAATTAAATCTAAATCAAGCTTTTCCTTAGCAAAATATCTAGCAAGATATCCGTCTCTGAAATGTGTATAATTGTAATCTCCACTCGCATTTCTTAACACAAGCCTTTTAAATCTCGTATTTTCACTTTCAGGAAAAAATTGAAAATTCATTTCTTCCGTTCCATATTCTACATCCGCAATTAAACGAATTGAATGCATAGGATTTGTTCGAGAAGCTTTTCCTCCATGAATCTTCATAGCTAATTTATCATCAACCTTTAACTCATCATTTTCGAAATATGTAAATGAAATAGGAATCTCTAAATCCTTCCAAAAATTAGCACCATAAAAAGGATATTCTGTATCAGCATCTGGGCCTTTTTCGAAAACACCAATTATTTCATCAAATACTTTTTCATTATCCACTGAGATATGTGCAACTGGTAACTGATGAAACGATTCAAAGAAATAAATTGCATTAAATTCATTTCCTTTAAAATCATTTTCATCAAAATATGCAATTCTTAGGTTTGTAGTCTCGCTAACATTTAATTCATTAAATATTGGCGAATTTTTATTTACGCGCGTTCCATCGATCGTATATCTTGCAATAAAATCATTTGGATTTGAAGATAGTGAAACATTTATTTCCTCGAAATAAACACCACTTTTAAAATTAAGACTTGGTGCTAATAAATTTAAATATGGACTTGAATTCACATTGGAAGTATCTGGACTTGGCATATCAAAAAACACCCATTCGTCTTCGCCATCTTCTTTTCTTCCATAGGAAAAATCAACATTCAAACTTGGCGTTTCAATCGCATCAATTAATTCACCATCATTATTGCTAAGAAAAACACCTTCTCCTAATGATGACAGTTTGAAATTAGCATGAATTTCATCTGTAAACTCATCTCTACTTGAAGCATATATTAAAACAAACGAAAAGGGAGAAAGCTCTACATCTGGTAATTGATATTTATTCCATTCGAGCTCATCATCAGAAATATAAAATCCATCAAGGTTTATCATTTCATTACTATCATTATACAGTTCAATCCAATCAGGAGTCTCACCATAAGAATCACTAAGAACTGATCTATTGGATGAACAGAGTTCATTGATCTTAATTTGGGAACTAAGATTTATTGAAAAACTAAAGAAAAATAATATGAAAAGAAGTTTCTTAATAATTTTTGGAGTAAAGATAACAAGATAATGAATAATGACCTTTAGGATGAAGTCGAATTTTGAAGCTCTAGCAGACAATTGTAGCTTATTCTAAAGAAGGATAATAGAATAATTTTCAATGCTATAAATAAAAAACCTCAACAGATGTCAAGGTTTTATAATTTTTAAAGCTACTTTAGAAAGTAAAAATCTCACTAAACTACCTACTTATACTTTACAAAAGATTTAGAAATTAATCCCTAATCCGATTACGTGAAATTTTGATTTTGAATCACTAATATGAAAGAAATTATCCATTAACGATTGTTCATATCTATAGTCAATAGAAAATTTATTTAAATCATATCCAAAACTAAAAAATGAACTTGCCCACGTATCTACTACTTCTTCAAAATTAAAGGAAGGATTTTCATCAATCAAAAGTACATAATTACCGACTAATCCAGCTTTTACAAAAATTCTAGAAAAAGGAGCTGTTTTAATTTTGCATCCTAGCCCTATCGGTATTTTTAAAGTATGTAATCTTGCATTGTCCTCAAAAGGATTCAGAGACTCTGCTCCTAAGATATTCGTGTTTTGGTATGCAATAGAAGGAGCAAAAAACCATGTTCTAGCGCCTAAACGTGCATCAAGTCGTAATTCCCATCCTGAATACTTGGCGGATGTAGAATCAAAATAATCTTTCTGTGCTGAAACACCTGAGAACATTACTTTTGCTCCGCTTTGTCCATAGATAGAACCGAAGGTGAATAACATTCCAAGAATTATGAAGGATCTGAATAGAATTTTCATATTATTTATTTGCAGTTATTGTATATAATCATTTAAAAATCAATTAAATGACACGAGACGAGTATTTCTCCCCCTACCTAAAACAACAAATTTTATACCATTATTTTATATCTTGCTGATTAAATAATTTTTAATGGAGTTAAAATTTTGCGGAGCAGCACAATTTGTGACAGGAAGTAGTCACCTTATAACTACAGATGAAGGAAAGAGAATTCTTCTTGATTGTGGTTTATTTCAAGGTAAAGGAAAATACATTTGGGAATGGAACAACGAATGGTTGTTTGACCCGAAAACGATAGACTATGTCATCTTATCACACGCACATATAGATCACTCAGGAAGACTACCAAAGTTAGTTAGAGATGGATTTAGAGGTAAAATTGTTAGCACACATGCTACAAGAAGCCTTTGCACGATTATGCTAATGGATAGTGCCAAAATTCAAGAAAGAGACGTTGAATGGCACAATAAAAAACTACTAAAAAAGAGAAGACCAGATAAAAGAAAAATACGGAAGCCTCTTTATCAGATGGAGGATGTAACTACCACGATGTCACTTTTCACAGCATGTGCTTATGATCAGTGGGTATATGTGAGTGATTCTTTACAAGTTGAGTTTCGTGATGCAGGTCATATTTTGGGTAGCGCTAGCGTAAACCTAAAAGTAAAAGAAAACAACGAATGGAAATCGATAGGATTTACTGGAGATATAGGAAGACCTGACCGCCCTATATTGAGAGATCCACAGATTATGGGTAATGTCGATTATTTAATATGTGAATCTACATACGGTGGAAAATTACATGAAGCGAAACCGGAACAGAGTGCGGCTTTTCTTGATTTAATTAAAGAAGCTTGTTGTGAAAAGAAAGGAAAATTAATTATTCCTGCTTTTAGTGTAGGTCGAACACAAGAAATAGTTTACATGCTTGACCAAATGGAAACTGCTGGTGTTTTGCCTCATATTCCAGTTTATGTTGATAGTCCGCTTGCTGTAAATGCAACTCAAGTTTTCGGTTCTCATCCAGAGTGTTATGATGAAAATTTACATGAATATTTATTATTAGATGATAACCCTTTTGGGTGGAATAACTTACATTACGTAAAAGATGTTGCTACATCTAAATGGCTTAACGAATTCGATAAACCTTGTATCATAATTTCAAGTAGTGGTATGATGAATGCAGGTCGAGTTAAACATCATCTATTTAATAATATAGAAAATGAGAATAGCACTTTTTTAATTGTTGGTTACTGTTCACCTGATACTCCAGGAGGAATGTTGAGAGATGGAATAGAGTCAATCAAACTTTTTGGTGAGATAAAAAATGTGCGAGCAACAGTAAAAATTATGGATTCTTTTTCAGCACATGCTGATCAACAAGAAATGTATGATTTTATTGAAAATCAAAAACCTCATATGAAGCAATTATTTCTTGTTCATGGAGAACCAAAAACACAAGAAATATTTAAAACATTTTTAAACGAAAAGGGATTTGACAATGTAACAATTCCTGAAAAAGGTCAAACTATAACAATATAAACATGAATATTTCTCTATTAAAAACAATTTGTGAAAAACCAGGAGCTCCTGGTTTCGAAAAAGAAATAAGAGATTTTTTAATCACTGAAATAAAAGATTTAGTTGATGATTTCTATATTGATAATTTAGGAAATTTAGTCTGCTTAAAAAAAGGTGCATCAAACAAAAAATTAGTTGTTTCTGCACATATGGACGAAATCTCATTCATAGTTACTCACATCGATAATGATGGATTTATTCGGTTTCATGTTTTAGGTGGGTTTGACCCAAAAACGCTGACCGCGCAACGAGTTCTGATACATGGAAAAGAGGATGTAATTGGTGTTATGGGATGTAAGCCTATACATTTATTAAGTGCAGAAGAGAGAAAAAAGCCACTAGAGTTAAAAGATTATTTTATTGATACAGGTATGTCCAAAGATGATGTTGAAAAATTAATTTCTATTGGTGATCCTATTACACGAGAAAGAGAATTAATAGAGATGGGGGAATGTGTCAACAGCAAATCAATAGATAATAGAGTCTCTGTTTACATTTTAGTTGAAATGCTTCAAAGACTTAAAGGCAAAACACCTGCTTTTGATACCTATGCTGTTTTTACTGTTCAAGAAGAAATAGGTCTTAGAGGAGCAACAGCAGCAGCCAGTGGAATTGATCCTGATTTTACGATTAATCTTGACACAACAATTGCGAATGATTTACCGGGATTTCTTGATCATGAAGCAGTAACAACTTTGGGTAAAGGTGCCGCTATTAAAATACTAGATGGTAGAACGGTTTGTGATGTGAGAATGGTTGACTTTATGAAGCATGTTGCAACTAAAAATAAAATACCATATCAACTTGAAATATTACCAGCAGGTGGAACTGATACAGCCTCTTTTCAACAACATGCTAAAGGGGGATCAGTAGCAGGGGCTATTTCTATCCCTACAAGATACCTTCACCAAGTCATAGAAATGGCAAATAAAGAAGATATTGAGAATTGTGTTAATCTTCTTGAACAATGTGTTTTAGATATTAATGAGAAAGCTTTTAAATGGTAAAAATTAATCATTAAAACCAAATTTAGTATATTAGTATTAAGAAATAAACAAGGACTATGAAACAATATTTTTATTCAGACGGTATAGAAAAATACGGACCTTTTACAATTGAAGAATTGAAGTCTCATCATATAAAAGGCGATACACTTATGTGGTCAGAAGGGATGGATGACTGGAAACCGGCAAATCAAATATCCTCTATTTCAATGTTGTTCGATTTAAGTGGACCTCCCCCAGCTCCTACATCAGCAGCTCCTTTTAGAAATAGGATAGATGATGATGACATGGAAAACGAAAGACCAATGCCAAAAAACTATTTAGTAGAATCGATATTGGTAACTCTTTTCTGTTGTTTACCTTTAGGAATTGTCGGTATTGTAAATGCTGCGAAAGTAGAATCAAACTATAGAAATTATGGATACAAGGAAGCTAAAATAGCATCTGATGAAGCATTAAAATGGGTAAAGTGGTCATTATGGGTGGGTGTTATAGGAATAGCACTATATTTAATAGCTGTAGTGGCAATTGGTGTTTCTGGTGGTTTTTAAATAAAATATATTGTGGAATTTTACTATCATGATGGTTATCACACGCACGGACCTTTTAAAATTGAAGAATTACTGAAAAAGGATATTAATCTTAATTCTTGGATTAATGTAAGAGGAACAAAAGATTGGGTTAAAGCCTCAGAAGTTGAAGCCTTAAGAGGTAAAATACAACCACCTTTAAAGAAAAGGAATTTATCTCAAAGTTTAATAGGTAGAAAAAAGAAACAAAGTATATCTAAAGTACAACTAGACCATGAGGCAGTAAAGAAACAAATTGAAGCAAGTTATATAAAAGAAAAAGAGAAAGTTGAGATTCAAATAATTGATCTTAATTCAAGAAAAGAAATAAAAGAATATCTAGTTCCTTCGATAATCTCGTTGTTTGGAATTTTTATTTTAGGAATCATTGCAATAATTAAATCATCAGGTATCAAAAAACTTATATTCACTGATAATATTGTAGAAGCAAAAAAATTATCTATTCTAACAAAAAAACTATCTTTCTGCGGAATATACTTCTTCTATGGCATACTACTTTGGATGATTACTATTATAGGTTTTTATGGGTCCATGGAAAGTATTTTCCAAAGTATTGATCGCCCGAATCACTTTTATTATTATTAAAACATATGAAACAATATTACTACTCTGACGGTATAGAAAAATACGGACCTTTTACAATTGAAGATCTTACGTCTCATGATATAAAAGGTGAAACATTAGTTTGGACAGAAGGAATGGATGATTGGAAGCCTGCACGTGAAATATCATCTATTTCAATGTTGTTTGATTTAAGTTCTCCACCACCGGTAAGTTCTCCCCAAAATAACCCTCATTTTTATGATGATAGAGATATGGAGGATGATAGACCAGCACCAAAAACATATCTAGTTGAAGCAATATTAGTTACTTTATTTTGTTGTCTTCCTTTAGGAATTGTGGGTATTGTGTATTCAGCAAAAGTAGAAAGCACTTATAGAACTCAAGGATACAAAGCAGCAAGAAACCATTCACAAGATGCTTGGAAATGGATACAAATTGCTTTTTGGGTTGGAATAGTAATACGATTTATATCATTACTTGTAGTAATTGGTGGTGGGTTATAATTTATAATTATCAAAATGAATAATTCAATAAAGTTTATATTAATAAGCTTATTACTCGTTTGTTTTATAGTAATCTACTTCTTATTCGATCCTTCGAATAATTCATTTTTTCCTAAGTGTCCTTTATTAAAATATACAGGTCTTAAATGCCCTGGCTGTGGTTCACAACGTGCCATACATGATCTACTGCATTTTAATATAAAAGAAGCTCTGTCTCATAATTTAATGATGGTCATTTCTATCCCATATATTTTAGGAGGCTATTATTTTGAATTGAAAAAAAAGTGGACACCTAAAGAACGAAAAATCAGAAATTTCTTTTATAGTATTAACGCTATAATAATTGTTTTTGTACTTGTAGTTGTATATTGGATAGCAAGAAATTTTCTTGAAATATAAATTAAATCAATTCGCTTATATTACCATAAATAATTTTTAGCTCACTAGGTTTAGTTAATTTGTTACAACTACTTTTCTAAGAATTTTTAAATTATCTACAGTTGTAATCTGAATAAAATAAACCCCACTAGAGAGATGGCTAGTATTTAATTCAACGCTTCCATTTAATGCTCCATTTAAAATCTCCTTACCTTGCATATCTGTCAAACGAAAAGAGCCAGTTAATTCAGAAGTTTCAATAATAATTTTATCACTTGCTGGATTAGGATAAATTGAAAATTGTTCATCTTGATTCTCTACATTCGCTGAAACCGGATCTATAGTAAAAACTCTATTTCGACCATCTTCAAAATTAAATTCAACACATGTTTCCCAAATCTTTTCAATTATAGATGAATAATTCTCTATAATAATAGGATGTACAATTTCAGGAATGTCAAAATCAACGGGTGGTTTCTCTTCATAGATTCCAACATAACTAACAAGACTTGCTAAGAAATATAAACTTGCTCTTCCATGTGGTGCATTATCTTCATATAATTCAGTTGATGGAATCTGTGATAAATTGGAATTAGTAAACAAATCAGCAAAAATAATCCCTACAGGAATCATTTTTACATCTAGTTCAGGACGATTACTATCTAGATCGTTATGATATGCTAACCACCAATCATGAAAATCACCGACAGTATAATTATAATAAGTTTCTAATTGATTATCCGTAGGTGGAAAATCAGGAGCAATACCTCCCATATCTGGCCAGTTCTCGTATATAACAATCTTTAAACTATCCTCTTGTGCTGCTACATAATCTATAATATCCAATGTCGCTGATAGTGGCGAGATTCCCGGATCATTATAGTAATCTTCCGTATGAGATTGCCATTGTATAAAATTACCTGCAGTAATAAAAATTGTTGAAAAGTCTGCAACTGAAAAATCTTCATAATCACTTTCCCATGCTGAATTAACAATATCATATCCCCATTGTGAAAATACAGTTTGAGTAGCATGTTGTGGTAGGAACCCATACTTTCCAGAAGCTGAAAAATCTTTATTCGCATGATTAGCTAATAGCTGCAACCAATGAGGAACAGTTGTTTCGTCGGATGGTGTTGGATTAATTGGGGGTCTATGGTCTATTAAACTATGACCAAAAAAATAGCAAGTTGATTCATTAACTTGAGAAAATACAAACGAATTAAAACTCAACAAACAAATAATAATTAGCGTAATTCTAGTCATATCAAAAAGGATTTATACACAAATATATTTAATACAGATTGAACCTCATAATAGCGTAAAAATTAAGTTAATCCTTCGATACTCATTGTCGAAAATGCTCAGCAAAGCTAAGGCTGCCACGCTATCAGATTTCGCCGCTCCCTCAATCAAACTATTGTCGTACTTCATCAGCCTTAAAGGCTGAATCGATTGGTCATGCTTATCTCCTAGACTCTCTTTGGCTAATTACTGAATTTAAACCGCAATTATAAAGTGCATTCTGTATAACAACTGTCTTCTTAAAAAAGTTATCAGTACATTTGTAAGATAAGAAAAAAATATGCCAAGTTCAATATACATGATTCCATGTCCTATTTCAGAAAATGCGACTCACACTATTCCTCAATATGTAAAGGAAACTGTTTATAACATTACGCATTTCATTGTTGAACGATCCAAAACTGCAAGGAAATACCTTAAAGAAATTAATCACCCCGTTCCTCAAAACAGTCTTGATGTAGTAGAGATGGACAAACACGATAAGGCTTACGCCCAAAATGTATTAAAAGAATGGATTTCCAAAGGTCTTACAATAGGAGTAATCTCAGAAGCAGGTTGTCCTGGAATAGCAGATCCAGGAGCAGAATTAGTGTCAATTGCTCATAAAAACAATATTAAAATCATTCCACTAATAGGTCCATCTTCCATTTTACTTGCATTAATGGCAAGCGGAATGAACGGACAAAAGTTTTCTTTTCACGGCTATTTACCTAATAAAAACCCTGGATTGAAAAATGCATTAAAAACAATTGAAAAAGAAATTAACAAAAATAATTCAGCAGAAATATTCATCGAAACGCCTTATCGAAATCTGAATTTATTTAAAGAGTTATTAAATACAATTTCAGGTCATATTAAATTATGTGTTGCAGGAGATATTTCAGGTAAAAAAGAAATAATAAAAACTATGACAATCAAAGAGTGGAAAAAGACGAAATTTCCATTTCAAGAAAAAATACCTGTAATATTTATATTAGGTAACTAATAGCTATATATCTAAGCTTAACTGTATTCCATCAAGTTCAGTGTCTAAACTACTCATTCCTATTCCGAGCAACCTAACCTCACGTTCGTTTTTTAAAGCTTTATATAATTTTTCAATGGAAGTATAAATATGCTTTTCGTCATTGGTATAAAAATCGATTGTCTTACTTCTGGTTATCGTTTCAAAGTTTTTAAATCGAACCTTTAAATTAAATGTCTTTCCCTTTATATTATTCTTTATTAAACTTTTAGAAAGACTTTTACTTTGCTTTTTTAATACCTTTAAAATTTCTTTTTCTAAAACAATATCTTCTGCAAAAGTAGTTTCCTCACTTAATGACTTTCTTACTCTATCAGGATTAACTTCTCTGTTATCAACCCCTCTAACAATATCATAATAAAAATGACCTGTCTTCCCAAAGTGTTGACCAAGTTCAATTTTAGAAAGCCTCTTTAAATCACTTCCTTTTCTTATTTTTAATCGATGCATTTTACGAGCTGTTGCTGCACCAATTCCAAAGAATTTTTCAATTGGTAAATCTTCCATAAAAGATTTCGCTTTTTCAGGAAGAATGGCAGTTAATCCGTCTGGTTTATTATAATCACTTGCTACTTTAGCAAGAAATTTATTATATGAAACACCTGCAGATGCGGTTAATTGAACTTCATTAAATATATCTTCTTTAATTCTTCTTGCAATAAGAATTGCAGATTTCATGTCTAGTTTATTCTCTGTAACATCGAGATAAGCTTCATCGAGAGAAAGCGGTTCTACAAGATCAGTATATTTATAAAAAATCTCTTTAATCTGTTTTGATACTTCTTTATAAACTGAAAAACGTGGAGGAACAATGATTAAACGAGGACATTTTTTCTTCGCGACTTTAGTAGCAAGTGCAGACTTTATTCCGTACTTTCTAGCTTCATAACTTGCCGTTGCTATAACTCCCCTTCTTTTGTCCGACCCACCTACTGCAACAGGCTTACCTTTTATTTCAGGATTATCTCGCTGTTCAATGGCAGCATAAAAACAATCCATATCAACATGAATAATTTTACGCATAGAAGGTTTATTGAGTTTTAATAGCTTTTATTACTTGGGTCACTAATATATTATTTTTTTCATAGCTAATTCTAATATAATAACTCCCTGGTAATAATTGATTTGCAGAAATTACAATTTCATTATTTTGAATAGTATATTCATTATGGATCACTTCAGCACCAAGCATTGAAAACACTGAAATTTCTCGTATTTGATTTTGGGCGAAAGCCCCTTCAATAACAAGTTCATCTTGAAAAGGATTACCTATCAATGCAAAATCATTTAATTCCATTTCATCTACATTCAATACTTGACAAGCTTGAGAAATCATAGGACAATAAATCCTACTCGCAAGCGAACAATCAAGCACAAAAGGATTCGGCTTATCATCTTGCCAATCAGCAATCATAAATGTTCTTTCCCACTCTAGCTGATCTACTGGATCAGCAAAATGCCAGTCACATAAATCATCTTTTTGAATATTGAAAAAATCAGGGTCTGAACCATCCGCTTCATCTTGGTACATCGTATAAAAATAAAAGATGGCACGTGCGATATTACCTTTTGCTTCTTCTCTAGGTTCCCAAAAACTTTGCGTTCTTTCACTATAATTATCTCTTATGTTTAGCGAAGGGTCCGTTGTAGTTTCTATCGTTTTATAATACCAAGAATCCGTAAAACTATCGTTAATTTCACCAAAAGGTAAAGAACCTCTAGCACTATTAACCGCAACTCTAGAAGGAAATAAATGATGCATATCCGAACGGGGATTACCATCTCCTGCACCTTTCGACTGTGGATAAGAATGTTCCGCATTTATTCCATCAGGTTGACCATCCATAAAG
>CAZMKA010000078.1:0-16318 GCA_964566605.1 uncultured Saprospiraceae bacterium
GCCCCACTCTCCACCACCTAATACATAAAACTCACAAAATCTAACACCAATTGCACCAAAGTTTAGCAATTTTTGTAACGCGATTTTATCTTCCTCGTTTTATTTCTACTTCGCAATCCGCGAATACCAAAACCCCTATTTTATATTTCCTCTGTTTTCCTCTGTATTACTAAATACATGTCGTAATATCGCTTGCTCTTTTTCATCCATCTCCTTCCCTCTACGCCGCATCACTTTACTCGCCGTTTCTATTGCCTTCTCAAATTGATATAACTTGTATCCTCCACTTCCTCCCCATAAAAATGATGGAACATAATTCCTTGGGAATCCCGACCCATATATATTACAGTTTACTCCTACAACCGTTCCAGTATTAAACATCGTATTTATTCCACACTTCGAATGATCACCCATAACTAATCCACAAAATTGTAAACCAGTATTTACAAAACTCTTCTCCTTATAATCCCACAATTTAACTTCGGCGTAATTGTTTTTCAAATTAGAATTATTCGAATCTGCTCCTATATTACACCATTCACCAATGACTGAATTTCCCAAAAAACCATCATGCCCTTTGGATGAAAAGCCCATCATTACAACATTATTTAACTCCCCTCCAGCCTTACAATATGGACCCAAAGTTGTATTGCTATATATTTTTGCTCCCATTTTTACCACGCCATGATCACATAAAGCAAAAGGTCCTCTTATTATACTACCTTCCATTACCTCCGAATCTTTCCCTATATATATAGGACCTTCTGACGTATTCAAAATTGCGCATTCTACACTTGCTCCTTCTTCTACAAAAACCGCATGCTTTCCTATAACTCGATTAGTGTCCGATAAAGAACTCGATTTTCTATTCTTTGTTAAAAGTTCAAAATCTGCTCTAATTTGATCTCCGTTAACTTGGAAAATATCCCACAAATTATAAATCTTTGTATAGCCATCATTCTTCTTGATTTCTATCCCATTAATTTCATTTATTGGCTCTTCGCTATTTAATAAATTAAACTGCTTTCTATTTAGTCGAGCCGCTAGCAATTCACCTTCACATAAGATTGCTTCATTTTCATTCAAACCCATGATTAGTTTCGCTATCCCTGGATTAGGTAGTAGTGTGCCATTAATGAGTAAATTTTCATTCGAAACTTCTATAGGATATTTCTCGATTAAATATTCCTGTGTAATATAAGAAACACTGGCATTTAAGTATATTTCCCACTTTTCTCGAATAGTAAGAATTCCACATCGTAGCTCACATGTGGGTTTTGTATAAACCAATGGCAGTAGCTTGTCTCTACCTTCATCGTCAAATAGTATTACGTTACGCATGACTTATTATAAATTTGCAGGGCAAAGGTAAGTCTTTAAAATTTGAAATTACAATGTTGCTATTTATCACTATATGTAGCGATTTATTCTAAGGGTTTCACATTGAGGACAAATTCCTTTATAGAGTAGTAAAAAATTCTCGCATTTATCACTTTCGATCATTCTCATAATTGTAATCTTTTCAGGCATAAAGCGAACGTATTCAAGCATCAAGGGAAAGTATAAATTAGATAACTCTTCCTCTCCAGTACACCTCGCTGCTATATAACCCAACAATGGATTATGTGTCATATCTTCGTCGTTGAGCTTGCTCAGATAAAACTCATAGTTTGAATTCCTATCCTCTCTATAAGCATTGAGTGCCAAATAAAAATTTTTATATACAGATGGATTGATATTACTAGATTCCAATAGCTCAGCATTTTCTATTAGCTCAGCATTTTCTTTAAATTTTCCAAGTGAACAATTCATTTGGAATACATTGCTTAAATAAATAAAATTATCAGGTTGTTTCCGAAGTAATTTTTTATGGATTTTAAGAATTTTCAACATTCTCACTGTATCTCCATAATACCTTGGTTCTTCCAAATTTAAATAACGATCATTCAATATTGATTCTTGATCTACACACGAATTACAAAGAAATAGGAAAAGTAAAAGTACCCATATATTTATAACTTGTTTCATAAAATAGATTTTGGTATTATAATGACACTTTACATCTAACGCACCCCTATTGCCTAATTTGTTATAAATCAAATGCATAGATTATTTTTTCGTATCTTTTTGCGCATAAATTTTTTATCTATCTAGAAACTTTATATACTTGAAATCGATTAACTATTAGTAAATAGACCTATTTTTTAATTTAGGGCTATTGAAACTAGATTTTTAACAATTATATTTGGGCTATTAGCCTACACTTAATCAATTCTTTTATGAAAAAATTATTAATCCTTCCTTTCATGTTGTTGATAGGAATTTTTGTTTCAGCACAAGCAGATATTACAGGCGTATGGAAAACTATTGACGACGAATCAGGTGAAGCTAAATCTCACATAGAAATATACAAGAAAGATGGGATGTTTTACGGGAAAGTAATTAAGCTTTTACCTGCAGCTTCTACCACAACATGTGATGGATGTCCTGGTGATATGAATGGTAAATCTCTTATTGATTTGGATATTTTAACTGGACTTAAACCTTACAAAGATTACTATTCTTATGGATTTATCACAGATCCCGCTGGAGGTAAACAGTACAAGTGTAGTGTTACACCTGCAGGAGATAAGCTTGAAGTAAGAGGTTATGTTGGCTTTGAATGGTTAGGACGAACTCAAGTGTGGGAAAAGTTGTAAAACTTGTTTATACAAACTTTTTTTAGCGTTGCATACAATATAATTTGCTATAGTGTAGTTTATTCAATATAATTTAAACCGCACATTGAGTGCAATAAATCAATATATGGAGCATAGCTACACTGAAAATGATTTAATTCAATTTTTATACAGAGATATGGAGGCAGTTGACTACTGTGAATTGCTCTTTTCAATTGATGATAATCCTGAGTTGAAAGATACTTATGAATCATTAATTGAACAAAAGAATTCTTTACCGAAAGTAAGCTTTAGCCCTTCGTTTTCTTCTATAGAATTAATTGCAGCATACAGTAAGTTGTAATCGTTAAAAACCTGATTGAATTAAAAAAATAAGCTCGACGCATAGTGTGTGTCGGGCTTTTTTATTTTGGGCTTAAGCCCAAAAATCTCCCGAAAATTGATAAGTTAAATTTGAATAATTATAATCTCAACCTCAATAAGGTGAATCATAGAAATCATATATTTTAAATGAGCTTAAGCATGTATAAATTATGTGCTTTTGGTTTTTGAATATCAAAAAATAATAGCTATCTTTGCGCTCCGAAATTTTTCGGTATAACCTCTATCCTGCTACATTTTTATTACACTAGCAAGGGTATACAAATTTTCTTACTCATGGATAATAATGAGAAAGACCCAGTTGAAACACCACAGGAGACACCAGAAACGCCAGTTACTGAGCAACCTGTAACAGCTGAAGAAACACCAGCGACTGAAACAGTTGTTGAAGCTGCACCCGCAGTAGAAGAAAAAAAAGCATATACTTTTGAAACTCCGCCTGAACGTCAAACACCTCACGATGATTTTGATTGGACTATAGGAAACAAAAATACATTAGCTTACACTTCTGATGAAATAAGTAAATATAAGTCGGAATACGAAGAAACAATGACTTCTGTTGCTGAAAACGAAGTGGTATTAGGTGTTGTAACTTCTATTACTGATGGAGACGTTGTTCTTAATATCAATTATAAATCTGATGGTTTAGTTTCTCTTTCAGAATTTAGAGATACTCCAGACTTAGGTGTTGGAGATTCTGTAAAAGTTTATGTAGAGAATCAAGAAGATGAAAGAGGACAGCTTATACTTTCAAGAAGAAAGGCTAAGTTAATTCAAGCTTGGGACGATATCGTAGATTCTTATGAAAATGGTACTATTATTAAAGGTACTGTTGTAAGTAAAACAAAAGGTGGATTAATTGCAGATTGTAATGGTCTAGAAACTTTCTTACCTGGTTCACAGATTGATATTAAGCCAATCATTGATTATGATTCATATGTTGGAAAAACAATGGAATTCAAGGTTGTTAAAATTAATGAAACAATCAAAAACGCCGTTGTATCTCACAAAGCATTAATCGAAAGTGATTTAGCTGAACAAAGAGAAGCAATCATTTCTGGTCTTGAAAAAGGACAGGTACTTGAAGGTACGGTTAAGAATATCACAGACTTCGGTGCATTTATGGACTTAGGAGGTGTTGATGGATTACTTTATATCACAGATATTTCTTGGGGTAGAATTAACCATCCAAACGAAATCCTTTCTTTAAACGACAAAGTAAATGTTGTTGTTCTTGATTTTGATGAGAACAAAAAGAGAATTTCTCTTGGATTAAAGCAGTTACAACCACACCCTTGGGAGGTTCTTGCTGCTGAAGTTAAAGAAGGTTCAACTGTAAAAGGTAAGATTGTAAACATCGAAGACTATGGTGCGTTTATTGAAATCGCTCCAGGAGTTGAAGGTCTAGTTCACGTAAGTGAAGTTAGTTGGAGTAATCAACCTGTTAACGCAAGAGAATTCTTTAAACTACAGGATGAATACGAAGCAAAAGTAGTTACTGTGGATAGAGAGGAAAGAAAAATGTCTTTATCTATTAAGCAATTATCTGAAGATCCTTGGGGTCAAATAGCTGAAAAATATCCAGTTGATTCAAGACATACAGGCGATGTTAAGAACCTTACACCATATGGTGTATTCGTTGAACTTGAAGAAGGTATTGGTGGAATGGTACACATTTCTGACTTATCTTGGACAAAGAGATATGGACACCCGTCTGAGTTTACGAAGGTTGGTAAAGAAATCGAAATAGTTATCTTGGAAATAGATAATGATAGTAGAAAATTATCTTTAGGTCACAAGCAAATAGAAGAGAATCCTTGGGATACTTTCGAAAATGTTTTCCCTATTGGTTCTTACCACGAAGCTACTCTTGTTAAAAAAGATGACAGGGGTGGAATCGTACAATTACCTTACGGACTTGAAGCTTATGCTCCAGGTAGACACTTGAAGAAAGAAGATGGTTCTTCTGTAAATGTTGATGAAACTTTGACATTCAAAGTAATTGAATTCAACAGAGACGATAAGAGAATCTTAGTTTCTCATACTAGATATGTTGATGATATCAATAGAGAAGCTGATAACGAAGTAAGAAAAGAGAAGAGAAAGGAAACTGATAGAGTAAGAAAGACAGTTAAGCAAACTCAAAAGAATGTGAAAACGTCTACTCTTGGTGAACTTGACGTATTTTCTCAGTTGAAGGAACAAATGGCTGAAGCGCCAAAAGCTCCAGCTCCAGCTCCTAAAGCAGAGAAAAAAGCTGAACCTAAGAAAGAAAAAGTTGAAGCTCCTAAGGCAGCAGCTCCAAAAGCTGAGGCTCCAAAGGCTAAAGCTCCTAAAGCAGATGCAAAACCTGATGATTTGAAAAAAATCGAAGGAATTGGACCTAAAATCGCTGAGAAATTAGGCGCTAAAGGAATTACAACTTTTGCAAAATTAGCTGATGCTTCTTTTGACGAATTGAAAGCGATTCTTGATGAGGCAGGTAGTAGGTACAGAATGCATGATCCTACAACTTGGCCAGAACAATCTAAACTTGCTGCTGAAGGAAAGTGGGAAGAATTAGGTACTTTACAAGATGAGTTAAAAGGTGGTAAAAAAGAGTAATTCTTTTGACCCTTTTATATAAGATTTGCCCTTTTCTGATGTATGTTGGAAAAGGGCTTTTTTATTCTTTAAATCTAAATTGGTATTACATAAAACTCTTTCTTTAAGTCGAAGTTTATATAATACAGATCCCACTTATAATTGCGGTTAAAATTCAATAATTATATAAAGAGAGTCGAAGAGATAAAATTTTATTTTTCCGCCATTATAGGGTTCAATCTGTACATTGTGCATATAGCAGCTAAAGAATTTTTGGCATAACTACAAAAAATGAATAATTGAAGGCATCAATAATTACTATAGGAACTGAAATTTTAATTGGACAAATTGTTGATACGAATTCTGCCTATTTGGGAGAAAAACTAGGAGAGGCTGGTGTTGAAATAGTTTCTAGATTTTCAGTAAGCGATAATAAAGTAGACATGCTTAATGCTTTTAAAAGAGCTCAAGCTGATGCAGAACTTATTATAATTACAGGTGGTTTAGGCCCTACAAAAGATGACATAACGAAAGAAGTTCTTGCTGAATACTTTGGTAGAGAAATGTATTTTGATAAACAACAATTTGAAATTCTGAAAGATTTTTTCAGAAGAATTGATAGACCTATTACAAGGGCGCATAAACAACAAGCTCATTTTCCCGTTGATACTATTTTTCTTGAAAATAAAATGGGAACAGCTCCGGGAATGCTTTTTAATTTTGAGGACACCCTATTTATTAGTATGCCAGGTGTGCCTTACGAAATGAAGCATATTGTGGAAAAACATGTATTGCCTCTGGTCATAAGTAAAAGAGATACGCATTTATTTCACCATACTATTCAAACCGCTGGCTGTGGTGAAAGTGTTTTGGCTGAAATGATCGAAGATATAGAAGATAATTTACCAAGTCATATTGCTTTAGCTTATTTACCTAGCCTCGGAAAAGTAAGAATTAGAATATCAGGGATAGGAAAAGACAAGCAAGAGATAGAACATGAAGTGAATGAGCTTTCTTCTAAAATTGAAAAAAGAGTATTGAAATATGTTTTTGGTAAAAATAATGACACACTTGAAAGCAAATTAGGCGAAATCTTAATAGAAAAGTCGAAAACAATTGCTTGCGCTGAAAGCTGCACTGGTGGTAATATTTCTAGACTCATTACTTCTACACCTGGATCTTCAGCTTATTTTGAAGGAACCATTATTAGTTACTCTAATCGATTGAAACAAGAAATACTAGGAGTTAAAGAAGAATCTTTAAAATCTTATGGTGCAGTAAGTGAGCAAGTAGTAAAAGAAATGATTTCAGGCGTTATTGAAAAACTTAACACAGATTTCGCAATTGCAGTAAGTGGTATAGCTGGGCCTACTGGTGGTACACCTACTAAACCTGTAGGTACAATATATGTAGGAGTAGGGAATCGCAATAAATCATATGTCAAGCGACTGCAATTAACAAAAAATAGAGAGAAAAATATAGAATATACCTCTTATGCAGCATTAAATTTAATGCGCTTATTCATTCTTGATAAACTTGACAAATAAATAAATACTTGCATTTGCAAATAATATTTTATTTCGATAAGTTTATTGTACAAAAGCTAGAGATAATAAAATATCTTTGCAAAACTTAAAAGGAACAGATTATGGCTGTAGTAGATTTAATTATGCCCAAAATGGGCGAAAGTATTATGGAAGCAACTATTCTTAAATGGCTGAAAAATGTCGGAGAAAGTGTAGAACTTGACGAAGCAATTCTTGAAATCGCTACTGATAAAGTCGACTCTGAAATTCCTTCGCCTGTTGAAGGAGTTATTACTGAAATTTTATTCAATGAGAATGATATTGTTGAGGTAGGTAAGGTAATCGCTAAAATTTCTACGGAAGGTGAAGACGTTGAACCCGTTCCCTCACCTGCAGTAGCAGAACCTGTAGAACCGGAGAAAAAACCAGCTCCAGTTGTAGAAACACCACCTAGTAAAGAAATTATTAAAGAAATTTCCCAGCCTTTAACTCAGACTGTAGTTCAACAAGATTTTTCTTCTTCTGAGAGATTTTATTCTCCGCTTATCAAAAATATAGCAAAGAAGGAAAATATTTCTATCGCTACACTTGACTCTATCCCAGGTTCTGGAAAAGATAACCGATTAACAAAAAAAGATTTACTTGGATATATCGCAGCAAAAGAAAATCAAGTTAGTAGCGGAATTCAACATCCTACGACAAATCCTTCTACAGCTGCAAGCGCTAAGATAGAAGTAAATCAAACAAGCACTATAGCACCGAAAGTTTCTTCTTCTCCTGCCATATCTGTATCAGGGTCTGATGAAATTATTCAGATGGATCGAATGAGAAAGATGATTGCCGATCACATGGTAATGTCTAAACATACATCTCCTCATGTTACTTCATTTGTAGAAGCAGATGTTACGAATATATGGAATTGGAGAAACGCTAATAAAAAGAAATTCGCTGATACTTATGGTGAGAAATTAACCTTTACCCCAATTTTTATCGAAGCTGTAACTCGCGCTATCCGAGACTTTCCACTTATCAATGTAACTGTAAAAGACGATAAGATAATTGTCAAAAAGGATATCAATATAGGAATGGCTGCAGCTTTACCTAGTGGAAATTTAATAGTGCCAGTTATAAAGAATGCAGATTTACTAAACCTTACAGGGTTAGCTAAAAATGTAAACGATCTCGCTAATAGAGCTAGAAATAATAAATTAAAGCCAGACGAAATCCAAGGTGGAACATTCACTTTAACTAATGTTGGTACATTCGGTAATGTAATGGGAACACCAATCATCAATCAACCTCAAGTAGCTATTTTAGCCGTAGGTGCAATTCGTAAAAAACCTGCTGTTGTAGAAACAGAATTTGGAGATCTTATTGCAGTGAGAAACATGATGTTTTTATCACTTTCTTATGATCATAGAGTAGTTGATGGATTTTTGGGAGGTTCTTTTTTGAGAAGAATCGCAGATTATCTTGAAGGGTTTGATGTAAATCAAAAAGTTTAGATATTTACGGGGTAAATTTTGGGTTAAACCCAAATTCAATCTGTTAACAGCCGAATAATACACCTTGCTTAGGAAGTGGATATAGACGGAAAGATTGTCGATGGTATTTCGTTGTTCCTTTTTGAATAATTGCTTCTCGATGAGCTTTTGTTGGATAACCTTTATTTGTATTCCAAGAATAATAAGGAAATTTGCCATGTAGCTTTTCCATAAATTCATCTCGATATGTTTTTGCAAGAACTGATGCTGCAGCAATAGAAAGATACTTTCCATCACCCTTGATAATACAATGGAATGGAATATCTTCAAAAGGGTGAAACCGATTCCCGTCAATTAGTAATTGCTCAGGCCTTATATTAAGATTAGAAACAGCTCTTTGCATAGCAGTTATGCTTGCATTCAAAATATTGATCTTGTCAATTTCCTTTTCATCAACGAAACTAACAGCGAATGACAAAGCCTCTTTTTCTATAACAAATCGTAGTTTTTTCCTTTGACTTTCTGTTAATTGTTTACTGTCATTAAGTATTGGGTGACTCCAGTTTTTTGGTAATACAACTGCTGCAGCTACGACTGGTCCAGCAAGACAACCTCTTCCTGCTTCATCACACCCCGCTTCTATTAAGCCAGGAGTGTGATGAGACAGTAAGTTTATTTTATTTTTCATTCAAACCTGGATTTCTACTAAGAAATTCATCATACAATAAAGTATGTCGACTTTCCATCGGTATTTTCCAACCATCAATGAAAACTTGATCTATTGTGGTTTTAGTCTCAAAGGGATCTCCATCACAAATAAATAAATTTGCAGATTTCCCTACTTCAATACTTCCGTGACTTTCTTCTAAACCGAAAATCTTAGCAGCATTTATAGTTATCGCTTTAACTGCTTCTTCTGTTCCCATTCCATAAGTCGCAGCAAAACCCGCATTATAAAGAAGATTTCTTACATTCTCATTTTCACTTGTTTGAATAGAAACTAACACACCAGCCTTTTGCATAACTCCTGCGTTTTTATATGCGGAATCATATGATTCTGATGCTCTACTTGGCATACCTAGGATAGGACCTGTAATAACAGGAATTCCAGCTTTTGCAATAGAATCCGCTACCATATATCCTTCTCTTACTCCCGATAAAATTCCATCTACATCATTTTTCTTAATCCACTTTATCGCATTTAGAATATCATCTTTTGAATTACAATTCACAACAACTTTCATATTCTTGTTTACTGCAGATCGCATAGATTCAAGTTCAGGATTATATTCTACATCATTCCCTACAGCTTCATAAATTTTGGAATATGAAACAGCTTTTTCCCAATAATCATTTAATTTCTTAACAGCTTTTTCAGCATCTTTTTTAATATCTTCCGCACTTCTTCTGTCCCACCAGCCTCTTTTACCTGTATTCGGATAATTAACCATTAGCACTTGAGTTCCAGTGCTCATTTGTTTTGGGGTGTACCCCCAAAGGTCGATTACTACAGCTGTTCCGGGAAAGATGCCACCCTGAGGTGTGCTTAATACTGTGGTAACTCCATTAACTCTAGTTACCGGAATTAGGACAGAATTTGGATTAACCGCAGTTAATGCTTTCATTTGAGGAGTAAATTCTCCTATCTCATTAGCATCTCTTGTTAAAGAAACGGCACCTATTTCATTCAGTCCTAGCGTTGTTCCACTATCTATAAATCCAGGATAAATTCTTTTACCGCTGCAGTCAATTTTTACTGCCGTTGGTTCGTAAGCGATTTCACCTACTTGTTTAATTTTTCCATCTACTATTAATACAGAACCTTTGATTATACCATTAGTAACAGTATGGATTTCTGCATTCTCTAAGATGAATGTTCCGTATTCTCCCTTTCCTACCATTTGGCCAAAAGCACTAACGGTAAATAGGAAGCATATTAAAGTTGTATATAATTTAATCATTTCAATTCTATTTTAATGGTGATGATGTGTTGATTCACTAACTCCTTGCATGCACTTGTCATGATCATGCGTTTCTGAATGCATATATGTTGGAATCGAAGCTTCAGGATCAACATCTACTCTCATATCTTTGGGATCTTCATTGATGTCAAAGCGAATAACTCCGTCTACAATTGTATATTCAGGAATAGCGTAAATTGACAATGGATGGTTATTGAAAATTACAACATCGCCATCTTTTCCTGTTTCAAGTGAACCTACTCTGTCATCAATACCTAGCTGTTTTGCAGGATTGATCGTTATTAATTTTAAAGCTTCTTCATCACTTAAGTCACCGTATTTCTGAGATTTTGCTGCTTCGTGGTATAGATGTCTTATCAATTCTTGTGAATCACTATTAATACTAGTTAACACACCATTCTTCGTTAAAATTGCAGCGTTATAAGCTGTACTATAATATACCTCAAATTTGTATGCCCACCAATCAGAGAAAACAGATGCTCCTGCTCCCCAAGCTGCTAATTCAGGTGCCACTTTAAATCCTTCATTAACGTGTTGGAAGACTAATTTATCTACCCCAAAGTCGGAGCAAACATTCATCAACATTAATATTTCGTCGGCTCTATAAGAATGGCAATGAATAATAATTTTTCCATCAAGAATGTCCGACATTGTTTCCATTCTTTTATCATACATAGGAGGTTTTTTAGTTCTTCCACTATTGTATTCTGCCCATGCTTTTTTGTATTTCTGAGCCTCTGCAAATGAATTTCTCATCACTTGTTCCACACCCATTCTTGTTGCAGGAACAATATCATTTCCTTCACCATGTACTCTCATTGGGTTTTCACCCAAAGCAAATTTTATGGTTCTTGGCGCATCTACCATTCTGAACATTTCAGGATCATCTTCGCCATACCTATGTTTCACTGTTTCACATTCTCCACCTATTGCATTGGCACTTCCATGCATTGCATGTGATACTGTAACTCCACCAGCAAGTGCTCTATAAAGTGAAACGTCGAATGGATTAATAGCATCTCCTACCCATACTTGTGCAGTATTTGGCGCAGTTGCCTCATTTACTGTTGTAATTCCTATATGTGAATGCGCATCAACAATTCCTGCCATTACAAATTTTCCCTTTGCATCTATTACTTTTACACTTTTTGGAGCAGAAATGCCTTTTGCGATATTTTTTATTTTCCCATCCTTTATGTAGACATCATGATCTTCTAGCACACCGTTAGTTATCGTGATAACAGTCCCACCAGTAATCAACACATCCCCTTTTTCTTGGGCTGTTGCCATAACCATCGTAGATAGTATGGCACATAATATTATAAGTACTTTTTTCATTTTTTTATTTTTCAGGATTTGACAATTTGCTTCCTTCTAGTGGAAACGAACCAAAATTAGCAATAGAAATAGTCCCTTCCATAGTATCCTCTGTAATCTGAGCAGAAGTATCCATTTCTAAATTCATTCCTTGCTGAACAATTGTTAATGTAAAACTTAATACATCTCCATTTAACTCAATATTCTTTAATGGATATTCTTCTCCTTCATCATCGATAAGAACGCCTGTATATTCATCGTCACTTTTCTCAAATTTCACTTTGGCATTTTGTTCCTCTCCGGGAATTTTTGCTAAGATTTCCCAAGTTCCTGCAATTTCTACTTTAGCATCTTTATCACCTTTAATCTTTTTCTTCTTTTTGACTTCTTGCTTGTACATTTTACCTTCTACGATGGTGTAGACAATATTGGATTCTTTTTCGAACAATTCACCATCTGTAATTACTATGTTAGCTAATTTATTAGCCTCCACACTTCCTGTAACATTAGATATTCCTAGTATTTCTGCAGCATCCCACGTTAAAGCTCTTAAAACATCTTCTTTTGACATACCGCTTTCAAGTAGAATTTTCACTTTTTTATTTAGGTCACCAGGCTTGGATTCCAAATTAGAAAAACTGAAAGGAATATTATTCTTTTTACATTCAACTGCAAGCATTTGATAAGCTTTTATAGCTTCCTTTTTTCGGTCAATAAGATTTTGCTGTTTTTCAGTAATTACCTTTGTACTATCTTTTTCTTCCTTCATGTTTTCCGGTAAGTCTAGAGATAATAGTATAGGTGAACCACTTGTCTTTATTTTATCTAAATTAGATCCTATTTGTTTGACTTCCGTCAAAATTAATTTACTTTTTAGATCTTTATTTAAAGCCAATGCTCTACTAACATCAAGTGATTTTTCAGCCTTGAAATATAAAGCTTGTGATTTATCGATTACTGGATATAATGCTTGAATTTGTTCTGGATAAGCAGGTCGATCCAAACCAACAGGATTATTACTGTACTGTAATTCGTACTTTTTAGCATATTCTGCTTGCTTAAATAATTCTCTATGTTTTGTCATTACAGCAATCACTGTACTAGGAAAAACTCTTCCTTGTGCTGGCTGAAATGATCCATACATACTTGTATTCTTTTTGATATATGGAATAGTTTCTTCGTTATTTAAGAGAATTATAGAACCTTGACCACTTAGCATTCTACCTCGAGGTAACACATGGGAAACTGCAAATCCAGCATTTCTCATTTTCTCTACAGAACCGTCATCTAATTTTAGATAATCATGAACTGTTGCTTCTGGGGAAATTCCAGCTCGTTCATAGCCAGGGTTACCTGGATTCTTTACTTCTTTTGGCTTCTCTTTTTTATCAACCTTTGGATAAGCAGTATGAGAACCAGCATCGATAAATGCTGGATAAGCATATAAGCTATCAGCAGATATAATAACAGCATCTTTTGGATAATTAGTAGAGCTTGTTATATTTTCTATAATCCCTTTTCTAATTATTATACTTACCTTTTTGGGCGAAAGCCCCGCTTTTTGTGTAAGCATCACGTTTTCAATTACCACATGATCACTGATGTGTAAATCATCGGGAGATTGGGCTTGAATTTTTAAACTTGAAAAAATTAGAAAAATCAAAAGCCCTTTAAGTATTCTTTTCATTGTTTGACTATTTGTTATGGCAAAATAAAAAAAAATTAATGCTTCATATGCTAAATTCTATAATTGGATTAAAACAATTTTAGAATTGTAGCTTATATTACGATGAATGAATCATTTTTAATAAGACATTATCTAATAATGTATAATTTACTTTTTACTTAGTACTTTCGCGATATGGATAATAAAGACATTAAATACACTTCAATTCATTATCAAGATTATCTTCAACTTGATAAAATTGTAGACGCACAAGATTTACGTTCTGTTGAGGCTGGAAAACCAGCTCACGACGAGATGTTGTTTATAATAACTCATCAAGTATATGAATTGTGGTTTAAGCAAATCGTACATGAGTTTCGTGCTATTATTGATGACTTTGATGATGGAAAAGTTGACGAAAAGAATATAGGTATTTCTGTCAACCGACTAGATAGGATTTTGAAAATCCAAGGTCTTTTAGTTGAACAGATTGAAGTAATGGAAACAATGACTGCACTAGACTTTTTGGAATTTAGGTCTTATTTATTTCCAGCCTCTGGCTTTCAAAGCATCCAGTTTAGAGAAATTGAAATTCTTCTGGGGCTCCGACGAAGAGAAAGAGAAAATTATTTAGATGCTCCTTATGATGTAGTTTTTAAAGATGATGTGAAAAAAAATATTGGGAAGTGGGAGTCTGAAGAGAATCTTTTCACTTTAATTGAAGATTGGCTGGAGAGAACACCTTTTCTGAATTTTGAAGGATTCGATTTTATTTCTAAGTATAAAGAATCAGTTGAAAAGATGTTTGCTTCGGAGAAGAAAGCTATTTTAGAAACGGATATATTAAGTGATGAAAATAAAACTGCACGAATCAAAAATCTTGAGCATAGTGAAACATATTTCTTACAAGTTTTATCTAAAGAACAACATGAAGAACAAATTAAAAATGGTACACTGAAGCTGAGTTATAAAGCCACTATTGCTGCTTTGATGATTAATCTTTATAGGGAAGAACCAATTTTATGGCAACCGTTTAATTTATTGAGAAAACTTGTTGAAGTAGATCAGCAATTCACAGTATGGAGAAATAGACATGCCCAGATGGTGATGAGAATGTTAGGCAATAAAATGGGTACAGGTGGATCTTCAGGACATAAATACTTAAAGAAGACAGCGGATAAACATCATGTTTTTAGAGACTTTTATCACATAGCAACTTTGATTGTACCGAGACAGTTTGTTCCTTCGTTGCCTGAAGATTTAGTTAACTCCTTAAGTTTTCACTTCTCTACTAAATGATAGAGTCTAACATCATAAATAAAGTTTATCCAGGGAAAGTCCTGTTATTCGGTGAGTATACTGTTATTCATGGAGGAGACTCATTGGCAATTCCATTGTACAAGAAAACGGCAAACTGGGACTATGATGATTTAGAATTCGAGTCAAGAGAAAGTATTGACAATTTTGTTGATTACCTCATTCTAAATGGCATAGGGGAAATCGATATTGACGCTTTTCATAAAGAATGGAAAAAAGGCCTTTTTCTTGATTCAAATATTCCATCAGGCTACGGTGCAGGAAGTAGCGGTTCAGTTGTAGCCGCAGTTTATGATGGATTTATGAAAGATGTTTCAAGCGAGAAGAATCTATTAAGAGAGTTATTTATAAAAATGGAGAATTTCTTTCATGGTAGTTCATCTGGTCTTGATCCTCTAGTTTCTTTCTTTGGTAAAACAGTTCATATTTCAAATGGAGATATGGAGATTCGTGAAGAAAATTACAGAATATTAGATAATCTCTATTTATGGGATTCTGGAATATCAAGAAAGACATCTCCACTTGTACATTGGTACAAAACCCAGCTGGAGAAAGGTCTTAAAGCTAAAATTGATTCAGACTTAATTCCACTTAATGAAAAATTGATTAAATCTTTTTTGGAATCTGATGACGGATCTTTCGCAGATTACTTTGAAAAGGTTGAAACCTTTCAAACCACCTACTTCATACCAATGTTCCCTCATTCTATTAAACAACAGTTGAATAGAATGAAAGAAGATTACGGAGCATCATTCAAGCTTTGTGGAGCTGGAGGAGGAGGCTTCTATCTATTGTATTCAAAAAACATAGAAATCCAACAAGAAGCTAATATTATACCATTACGTAATTAAACTGATCTATCAATTATAATTCAGGTGGTATAGGAGGTGTAATGTCAGGAGTATCTTCCGTAACATCTGCTATTTCAAAGGGTCTAGGTCCAATCAATCTCTCTACATCACTTTTCAATAAAACCTCTTTGTCAAGTAATTGACGTGCTAGAGCTTCTAGTTCATCTTTTCTATCAATTAGTAATTGTTGAGCTCTTAAATATTGCTCTTCAACCATTTTACGTACTTCCTCATCTATTAAACTTGCCGTTTCATCAGAATACGGTTTGTTGAATTGATCATTTTGCATTCCGTAAAAAGATACATTACCAACTTTTTCATTCATACCATATATAGCAATCATACTATATGCCATTTTAGTAACTTGATCTAAGTCACTTTGAGCACCTGTAGAAATTTTATTGAATATTATTTTTTCTGCAGCTCTACCTCCAAAAGTCATACACATTCTGTCAAGTAATGCTTCAGTTCGAGTTATGTATTCTTCTTTAGGTCGATATTGTGCATAGCCTAATGTGCCAATTCCTCTAGGA
>CAZMKA010000079.1:0-16061 GCA_964566605.1 uncultured Saprospiraceae bacterium
CTGGACCTATTTCTTTTATTTTCTCTTTGACGTTGTTGATGACTTCAAGTGGATTTGCTCCATATCTGGCAACGACAACTCCACCCACAGCATCCGCTCCAGATTTATCCAATAGTCCTCTTCTCGTAGCTGGCCCAAGATAGACTCTGGCCACATCACCGATTGTAATTGATGTTCCACCAATGGTTTTAATGATGCTGTTTTCGATGTCTTCAATGGACTTCACATAGCCTAGTCCTCTTACAAAATATTCCGCTTGATTGATCTCTATAGTCTGTGCTCCTATATCAAGATTACTGCCCTTGATCGCTTTCATGACCTGAGCCAAAGTAATTCCCTTAGATTTCATCACAACAGGGTCTACATCTACTCGATACTCTTTTACAAATCCTCCAATCGAAGCTACTTCAGAAACTCCTTCCGATGAAGCCAATCCATATTTTACATAGAAATCCTGTACGGAACGAAGGTCTTGAGGATTCCAACCGCCTGTTGCATTTCCACCTGCATCTCTGCCCTCTAGCGTGTACCAATAGATCTGCCCAAGAGCTGTAGCATCAGGTCCAAGAGTAGGTGACACACCATCTGGCAATAAGTTTGCTGGTAAAGAATTGAGCTTTTCTAGTATGCGACTGCGACTCCAATAAAACTCAATATCTTCATCAAAAATGAGATAAATACTAGAGAAGCCAAACATACTATTACTACGAACGGACTTCACTCCAGGAATCCCAAGTAACGAGGAAGTAAGTGGATATGTGATCTGATCTTCTACATCTTGTGGCGACCTTCCAATCCACTTTGTAAAAACGATTTGCTGATTTTCCCCGATATCTGGAATAGCATCGACAGATACAGGGTCTCTAGGCAACCAGTCAATTTCAAAATCAAAAGGAGCGACTACGATTCCCCAGCCTATTATTAAGACTAGGAGTAACCAAGTTATGAGTTTGTTCTCTAGAAAGAACTTGACAATAAAATTCAACCTACATCAATTAATAAATGAATAATAAATAACCTTATGATCTTGAACTGATCACTGATTACTTTTTTCTAGATTAGCTCAGTAGAGTACTGTGCGGTTATTGTAATTGATGTATTTAGATGAGAAACCTTCCCAATTGGACATAGATATCCATTGAAGGCAACAAAACTTGGTTCTCTAAGAAGACTGACTCAGTAGCTTCATGCCGCAGATCTACAAGAAAACTTGCAAAAATAAAGTGTTTACAAGAGACTTGTACGTCTGTTATTTCCTTTTTTTCTAAGGTATAATAGTCAAAGTCAATTTCCTCAACTTCCAAAGTTTGATTTGAACAGCAAGAGTTGTTTGATTCATTTTGGAATTCCATTGCGGCATGATGGGGGCAAGAGATTGTAGTTGTGTGACATTGTTTTGCCTTACCAAAAAAACTAAAAGACTTAAACTCTTCGTTACAATAATGCACATCTAGGGATAATCCTACAGAAGACACTAGGACTATCAAGGCTAAAAATAACCAATATACTTTATGCAAAACTTTAACACTCATAAGTAAACAAAAATATGATTTTATTTTGAATTAGAGTTGATAAATTTTGATGATTGTTTAACTGCCATTTTATTAAGCTATTTAGGGTAATATTGACAGATTCTTTGAAAAGTTGAATTATTGTTATTTTATTGACCTTTTGGATGACTTATAGCTGCACTTCAATTAATGTAGTATTTGTAATGAAAATAGTTATCTTTATGCTGTCCATAAAGATGCTCAAACCCGCTCATCCTCATTCAAACTACAAGTTCGTAATTCGGTGCGTAGGTAATAATTTTAAATTGTAATCAATTGATTTTCAAGATATAAAAGTAGGCGGTTCGAATCCTTTTACCCCTACTATTTTTAAAAGCGTATCGATTCATTTCGATGCGCTTTTTTTTATGGATTATGGTTATCAAATAGATATTTATGTTTACAGTTTATATTATTTATAGCGACACATTGAAGAAATATTATACAGGATTTACAACCCAAAGTATGGATGATAGTTTAGCGTATCATTTAGGTAAACATAGTGGATTTACATCCAAAGCTAAAGATTGGCAGGTTATATATACTATACAGAAAGAAGAAAAGTCAGAAGCCTTACTCTAAGAGATAAAAATAAAAAAAAGAGGTGCTAAAAGATATTTAAACAATTTGGAAAATTAGCGCATCACGCCTTGGCGTGAGGGGCGAAAGTTCGAATCTTGCTTGACCGCCTGCGAAAAGAGTTTCGCAGTTCAACACTAAATCGATTTGCGATCGATTCTTAACGTGTTTCACCCCTACTATTTTTAAAAGCGTATCGATTCATTTCGATGCGCTTTTTTTTATGTTTTATTTTACTAAGAAAAAAATCACTAGGAAATTTTACTTCTTTTCTTTCTACATCGAAAGTGGAAGCTATCTAAATATTTTACAATTTAATACAATAGAAACTAAATCATTATGACATTATAGTCACCAAGCATTACACTCCTACTTTTTATACCGACCTTTACTCTTCAAAACCAATTACAGTTTATGACATTCAAAAATCTTGGCTTCTCTCCTTCTATTCTCAATGTAATCGAATCAATCGGTTACGCAGTGCCTTTTTCTGTTCAAGAACAAACCATCCCGCATATTCTCAATGGTAAAGATGTGCTTACAATCGCAAAAACTGGATCGGGTAAAACGGATTGCTTTTTACTGCCTATCATCGAAAAGACCAAAAGCATCTCACCTGAAAAAAGCCGTAACATACAGTCACTTATTCTCGTTCCCACTCGAGAACTTGCTATCCAAATAGGTGACATCCTTCATAACTATTGTACTCAACTTGATAATAACATTCGATCCAAAGCTGTATATGGTGGTGTCTCCATTAATCCCCAAATGAAATCCATGTACGGTGTTCACATTCTTGTGGCAACACCTGGAAGATTGATTGATCTCATAGAATCCAATGCGCTGAAACTTGATGATGTGAAAACTTTTGTGATGGATGAAGCCGATAAGTTACTTAATATGGGCTTCCAAAAAGAAGTAGAAACAATTCTCGATTTACTTCCTTCCGAAAAACAAACCTTATTATTCTCAGCTACCTTGAGTGAGCAAATACAAGGACTTCAGAAGTTATTGTTGAAAAATCCCGTTACGATAAAGCTGGAAGAAGACGCGAAGGATGAAACGCTAATTGACCAACTTGCTTATTATGTGGATGACGCCAAGAAAGGTCCCCTACTCCGCTACATCATTAAAAATAGTGACGCCAAACAAGTTTTAGTCTTCACTTCATCGAAAGATAAAGCCGATAAAGTAAGTAATAAACTTAAGAAAAATGGCGTGGATGCAAGAGCACTCCATGGAAATAAAAGCCAGGGAAACAGGAGGAATACATTGGGTAAGTTCAAGAAAAAAGAATTACATGTTCTAGTTACCACCGATTTACTCTCCAGAGGTATTGACATCGAATTCCTTCCTTTGGTCATCAACTATGAATTACCTCGATCACCGAAAGACTTTGTTCATAGAATAGGACGTACAGGTAGAGCAGAGAATAAAGGGCAAGCAATTTCACTAATTACCGATAACGAAAGAAAACATTTCACTGTCATTCAGAAAAAGATGAATACTTGGACGGAATTGATTGATAGTAATGAGATTAATTTACATGGATATTAATTCTTTCATTTTCTTTGGGCTCGAGCCCAAAAAAATACATAACACAAAATATAAACTTATACTTACTCTTTTATTGATATCCCATCTGTTGTGAAAGCATATCCGTATTGACCAGCTGATCCTAGCATAACACATTGAAACATAGGTTTGGTGTCTTTTTTTGCTCCCCATGTAACTAAGAAATTCGCTCCTGAACCACCAGTCATATCTTCTTTCTCAATAACATAATCAATCGTTTGCATAGGATTTAATACAAGTGTTTGCTCTAAGTAAGACTCGACTAATTCACCATTCGTGTTGAAATAATCTATACTATTAATATATGTCTTATCTGATAATGAAGTATTCCTTATGCTCAACGTTGCAGTCAACAATATAGACTTCGACCTTGATTCATTATATATATCACTGTAGACTGGAATGTAAACTGTGTCTTGATAAATTTGAATAGATTCGTCAACATATTCCAAGTTTGTTTCAATAACATCCTGACCTTTACTGTTCAAATTAGGGTTATTTTCAAAACATGAACTCATAGTAAACAAAATGAAAATAGATGTGATAAAAAAGAAAAGTCTCATAATTAATTCTACTTATTAAGTAATATTATATAAAAATCAGGAAATAAAAGAGTTAATTATACATCTTACTCTCTAATATTTCAAAACGCACTCTAAAATCAACATTTCTTTTCAAAATCTAGTTTCTATTAATATGAACAATGATAAGTAGAATTTATGATTTATATTAGGTTTAAAATTACTACTAAGAATAAAATCAAATTGTTCGATTCACTCTACGAATGTTCTTGATGCGGAAAGATGTTCTGTATTAATTCCCAATTTGCAGCTACTAATCTATTCATTAAATCAAGGATATTATCCATGGATGCATAAAACTCGAGATCCTCTTCTTTGGCATCTTCTTTCTTTCGCATTTCATAGAATTCCTTGTAACCTTCTAAAATTTTAGTGGCTGAGTTGGTTTGGATGGTGAATGTTTCAAGGTGATCCTTAAGGTAATTCTGAATTTCATCTTTGGGGTTATCATCTACTAGAACAATTTCAACCGGATTATCAGATAAAATTTTCTCAAGCATATCTTGAGGATTAACCTCAAAGAAATGAGCAATTTTCAAAAAATTTTTGGAATTTGGCTCAACCATACCTGTTTCGTATGATGCAATATTATTACGAGATAATCCCACTTCTTTGGCTAATTGAGTTTGTGACAAACCACGAATTCTTCTCAAGAATTTTAGATTTAATCCAATATATGTTACAGTAGGTGGCATTGGTTAGTTGTTTTGTGACAATATTAAACATTCCAATTCAAAAAGTGTTCATTTTCGACACATTTATATATATTTGCATCGTTTCGAACATAATAGTTACACAAATAGTAAGGCTTACATAAAATTCAATCAATGAACCAAAAGCAAGTTAAAGAAAAGAAACCTGAAACTATTTTGTCTCATAATCTTAAGTATCTTAGGAAGTCTAAGGGAATTAGTCAAGAAGAGTTATCAAAGCAACTAGGTATAAAAAGAAGTAATATTGCTGCATATGAAAGTAAGAATGTAGAACCTAGGCTAAGTGTTATAATGGATATTGCTAAGTTATTCGATATAAAATTAGAGATTTTAATAGAAAAGAAAATAACAGGAGATGATTTCGAGCCTAACAATGAGCAGGATACTTATCTGTCATCAATGGATAATTTAGGTTTAGATATACAAAACACAGACTCTATTGATGCCTTCATTGATAAATCAATAAAAGTTCGTAAAATTTTACAAGGATTTAAGGCCTTTTATGACTTTAAAAAAGAAAATTATCAAGGAGAAAACACCATGAATTCATCCATGTTGTTTGATATAGAAAATTTCATCAAATTGATGGAACACCTCTTAAACTATAACGAAACAATAATCAAAGCCATAAATAATGCACGACTAAAGGCATAGCAAGTTATTAAAGTAAAATTCATAACAACTAAAGAAATAAAAGCCTAGCACAAACGTCTTGGGCTTTTTTAATATAGGATGCATACAATTCAGTTACAGTTAAAGAACATCAGATAGAAGTCGCATTGTGAATAATCCAATCAGATATACTTATATTCTAAGAAGTTGCAGAAAGTAAGATGACTTCTATGCAATGCATACTTCAAAAATAGATCTATAATAACTTTACAAAAAGAAGCTAAGAGAAATCAAAAGCTTTTGACAACTAGTAGGAATATATACATATACTATCGAGCGGTATTAAAAAACATCACATAGAAAGTTACCTTGTAAATCATCATATAATCCATACATATATACTGCGTAGGTATGAGCAGTAAACAAGAAGGCTCTTTACTTATAGTACATCCATTCACTCCTACCCTATGTGCACTAAAAGCACAAAATCATTTATTCCACCTACCCCAACCTACAACAGCACGAAATATTCAACATTATGAAATTTTCTTATAAAAAACACAAATTACTGTTAATACATTATAGAACATTCACGTCTTGAGCATTTCATGCACAAAATAAAGTCAACCTACATCAAGAACTATAACTTTCATAATAATAAACACGATTAATATGTGGACAAAATTAAACAATGTGATGAAATAGAACAATAACAAGCAAACATAGTGTATAATTTCACTTGTAAATTTGAAATGCAAATAAACAATGAGTAAATTTAACACAATTATTTAATCACACTAACTTACTCATTTACAGCATATTAATTGTAATTATGAATATTTTGTGTAAATTTATCACAAAATATTGTGCAAAATATTTGGCAATATCTATAAAATGTGCATATATTTGTCATATAAAATTTAATTAAACGATAATAAAGATGACAGATTTAGAATTCACAACACATTTCAACAACAACTACAGTGCTTTAATAGCTTTTGCAAAAAGGTTTACAAAAAACACAACGGATGCAGAAGATTTGGTTCAGGAAACTGCATTAAAAGCTTTCAAAGGAAAGAAGACGTTTAAAAAAGGCACAAGTTTTAAAAGCTGGGCTTTCACAATTTTAAGAAACTCATTCATCACCCAGTATAATAAGAGACGTAAGAGAAATACAATTTCAACGCCAGTTGAAGAAATCATTTATGCTGTTGACAAAAACGTAATTTCTATCAATAGAGGAGAAAGTACAATGAATGTGAACAAAATAAACGTAGCAATAGACAACTTAAGTAAAAAAGTAAAAGCTCCATTGGTACTTTTCTTAAAAGGATACAAGTATGATGATATTGCTTCAGAACTTGAAATACCATTAGGTACAGTAAAAAGTAGAATTAACTATGCTAAAACAAAGCTTAGAACTTCACCTATTTTGAACGAACTAAGACGTGCATAATAATAGGAGCATAAATTAAACATTCACCTTCAATAGGAAGGTTATATATATTTTTAATAACAAAAAACAATTAAATTATGAGTAACAAGACAAGAAATTCAAACGGATTGACATTTATTGCAGGATTAATAGTTGGTGGAGCAACACTATATTACCTAAATACACCAGCGGGAAAAAGATTACGTAAGACGATAAAAGAGAAAGGACAAGATCTTTCACAAGCAGCATTAGAAAATGCAGAGAATATGAAGGAAAAATTAATAGAAACTTCTTTTCAAGCAAAAGAAAAAATAGCTGACGTTGTAGAAAATGGTAAGCAGAAGGTAGGAAATATTAAAAATTCTATCTCGAATCATATAAGTGATTTAATACCTGAGAATCAAACAGTGAAAGATTTCAAAGCAGGTGTGAAAGCTGCAAAGCAAAATATGAATGCTGTAAGTAATAACTAATACAAAATTGCTACTCATCAATTAATAATAAAAAGACCAAAATGAATAAGAAGCTATTAAATGATTCAGGCGAAATATACACTTATCTTAAAGTAATCGCCGACAACAAACTAGAAATATTTAAGCTTGATGCAGCTCAATCAATGAGTGGAATTATAAGTAAATTGATCTTGCTGACTTGTCTAACTTTTTTAGGTCTCATTCTTTTTGGTCTTATGTTATTAACCATTGGTGTTTTTATATCACACCTTAGTGGCTCCATATATATAGGGATACTTGGAGTAGCTATTCCCATGATCATCGGTACAATTGTACTTTATTCTTGGAGAAAATCCATCATTTACAAACCCATTTCAGCAATAATTTACAAACAAATATTGGAAGATGAATAAGAACGAAATTTTAGAAAGAAAACGAGAACTTAAGGCAGAAATTGATACAGCTTTCGAACTACTTGAAAAAAAATCGGAAAAGGTATCTTTACTATCATACGTTCTACCTTCCACTTCAAACATTTTCAAGCTAGTATCTAAAACAAAAGAAACACCGCAAAGTGCTATAACCCCTTTAGCTGGCATTATAGATGCATTAACAGCCAACGATTCAAACGTAAATAAAATAGTTCAGTCTGTTGATCTTGGACTAAAATTAATCAAAACATTAAATAGGTAGAAACATTCGCCTACACTCAAAATAAAACCACCAACTTATGTTCATGAATATCAGAATTTCAACTTTAGCCTATGGATTAATTATCACAATATCCCTAGGTTGGTTAATGATAGCAGGAGCATCCATACTATTACCCGTATTATACGGAATTTTCATTGCTCTTTTATTAAACCCAATTGAAAAGAAAATACGAAATAAAGTAAAATATCCATTTATATCTATACTAAGCAGCTTCGCCATAATACTGGTTCCATTATCTTTGATAATGTACGCCGTTTTGCTACAGTTAGGAAACATTGTGGAAGCTTTACCTTTCGTTAGTCAAAGCATAGGAGAAATTTTAAGAACTGCCACAAACTCTATCTATAAGTTAGTACCCATACTTGAAGAAAATAAAGAATTTATTACACCTGAAAAATTACAAGAAAACTTGGATGGTCCACTGAATGTCCTTCAGAATGGAATTGTATCATCATCCCAAGGTATATTCTCATTTGTTTTAGCAATCCTTTATTCCTTCTTTTTCTTATACTACAGTAAAAGTTTTCACTCTTTTTTAATACACCAATTCCGTAGACAATTTCGACCTAACATCCGATCGACAATGACCGAAATACGTCAAACTGTCCAATCTTATTTAGGTGGATTATTCAAAGTAATTATTGTCCTATCTATCCTTAACAGTCTAGGCTTGTGGATCATTGGTGTAGAATATGCATTGTTTTGGGGAATTCTAGCTGGTTTTCTCGCCGTCATACCATATATAGGAACCCTAATAGGCGGAATCTTACCTTTCATATATTCATTGGCAACGGCGGATTACAGCTGGCAACCAGGAGCGGTGGTCGTATATTATTTCATCGTTCAACAAATAGAAGGAAATATCATTACCCCAAAAATCGTAGGAAGTGATATCGACTTGAATCCATTATTCTCTATTTTTGCTTTGATCTTTTTTGGTTCAATATGGGGAATAGGCGGAGTGATTCTAGCACTACCCATCATGTCAATTATTAGAATTGTTTTTGATCATATAGAAAGCACGAAAGCACTAGCAATGTTGATGAGTTCTTCTATCTCGAATCATGCACAAGCCTTCATAGATATAGCCGACGAATAAGCAAAACCATCATACGCACTTTTCCATTTGAAAGGTCGAAAACACTTATACCTACTCACCAACTAAATTGTATAACATCCATAAAAAATCAATATAGAACCAGTTATCTTTTTGTATTATAACAACACCTCTCTTCAATAGATTATATAAGCTTATGATTTGGGCGATTCGACTAAACTATCGTTTCGTCGACCGCGCTATACGTGGTTTCGCAAGCTCATCCTTCGTTACGTTACACTTCACTCAGGAACAGACTATTGTCTGTCCACTACTATCGCATATCGCATAGATCTATCTTCATCTGCCATATCAACACATACCAAAAGACCTTTCCTATACAAATAGCTAAAGAAAAAACCTGGATACAAACTACTCTTCCCTATTAAAAACATGTAAAATATTGGCCTGACAAAAAACCTTCAGAATACAATACACTCAACAATTGCCTTTTATTTTCTACAGAAAATGACACAAAATGTAAATACCAGGCATTGTAATATCCGCCCTAATTTTCCATTCTTATCCCGTTGAAATTACTACACTGGCTTGAATTCGTATTCATGAGAAAAGCTTAAGAGGCAAGTAATTCACATTCGTTACGTTACACTTCACTTAGGATTAGACGATCCTATGCACACTACTTTTACCAGAAGTGGAATGTAACCTCCGATCGAAAAGAATCATGGTATTATCCAGATTGCTACTTTATCTTTAAATTGAAATTTACTACTCAATTAAATTAAATTGATATACTGATAGTTATTAATATCATTTAACTGAGAATCTGTATAGCCGTTTAAGATTAATTGATTGTCAACTATTTCAAACCCATATTTGCTAACTGTCATACTATCAGGTTCTAAAATAATTGTATCATTCACAATCTGATAGGAATAAATATCGGTTTCAGCGAATTGCTCTCCATTTAGATTAATAAAATATTCAACTGTAAAACTATCATTCCAAGACCATTTTGAATAATCTCCATCTTTACCAATACTCATTGAATTTGTTTCTCTTGGAGTTTGAGGATAATAATTTATTTTAGTTGAGATAGAATCAGGAAGATCCATTGATTCGACAGAAAATAATAGCCAACAATCAGAAATTTTTGGTGCTATTTCTTGAGTACAATTAGTTATGGATAATAGAACTATTAAATAATAGTATATATTTCATAAAGGTACAACGCTAAACCTTTAGCCTTATTTCAAAATTTGTATTTGAATTCTTTATTACTCTATTTTATGAAGAGCATGGAACTTAGATAAGAAATACAATATGATATAAAACAAAAAAAAACCATCACTTTAAGTGATAGATTTAATTAAACAGTAAGTAATACCTACTCTTTATATCTCGTGTATTGAAAATTTTGTGTTAAATAACAACTTCGTTTCTTCAATAAATAACCGAACTAAATAAATATCCTTTTCCTTTAAAAAACTTGCAACTCTATATCTAGCTTTGTTAAATCACCATCATGGTTAAATGCTACTTGATCATAGTCAGGTGCTTGGGAAATAACTTCATAGTTAGTCGAGAAACCAAAAGGCTCTTTGGGCAAACCCAAATAAGATTTATCAAACTTTTCATTCTCATTGAAATCTTGAAAAATGACTAATGCATAATCATCAAAAGGTACATCCTCTATAATGACTACAATCTCTCCATTTGCTGCTTTGACCACTTCATAACGATAAACATGTTCTATTTTCCTAAAAGTATGTTCACTATTAAATAAACCCACACATATAGTTCCTTTATCTTCCACTATATTTTCTACTGAAACAACAATATCTCCAGTTGGTGGATCTGTATCTTCACCTACTACAATACATGCAGTTAAAAAGTTTGAAAATAACGCCAAGAAGAATATTATTGAAAGTCTCATTTATAGAGTTTATAATTATTATAATACAAAGACCTTACTCTCAACACAAACTAATTGTTCGATTTCTGCACAAAAAAATGAAGTATATTCACAAAATAATCCACCACAAATTGTGGTGGATTATCACAAAACAAACGCTTTTAACTGTATTCTAACAATTTACACATTAGGGTAATTCAACTTTTTATTCTGTTATTCATTTCCTTAATTCTTATTACAAAATCGATTCACTAGTGTGATAATAATCTTCTTAACCTTTCTATTCTTTTTCATCTCTATATCATTTAATGTTGTTCTACAGATTGCACTTTATAATTGCGGTTAAAATTCAGTAATTATCCAACCAATTAAAATAGAATTGGTATAAGGATAAAACTTAATTTTTCCGCCATTATAGGGTTCAATCTGTATTAAACCTATGTACAATACTTTATTACAATCGATTCTATATTGTTCGATTTCCAGAAAAAAATATTTTTATTTAAGAATACCGTTTGTTGAGGGAAAGGAATTATATGGATTGCAAATCCAAAGTCTTTTTAATAAAAAAATTAAAATCTATTGCTATATTTATTAAACTGAAACTGCTATCGTTAATTTAGCTGCATCATTCTTGACATTAAATTAAATGAACTAATTTAACAAAGAGAGATCAAATTAAATATTTGCCGTGGCAATTAAATTATCAAGATTAGGGGTAATTGCACCATTTTCATCCTCTATTGTAATGGCGTAAGTCACGGTGCCGTTTTCATAATCTAGTTCAATAATCTCGCCTTCAGCTGGATTAAATACATTAAGTGGTACTGGATCTCCACTTTCTTTTAAAGACCAAAGCTGGAATGCCTGACCATCGTTAATTTCAGGTAGATTTTCGACTTTTAAGTAGTTTGTTTCTGTCTCAGCATTTGTAAGTAAAACAATTTCAGTACTTTCGAATTTCTCCGTAGGCGTGAATGCTATGTAAACATTTTCAGGTTCACTAATTTCTTGCAAGATTTGTTGATCCTCTTGAAGCTGAGAAAGAATAGAATCTTTAGTGATGTTAGCCTTTTCAAGTTGATTCTTAAAATTATTCTTCTGTGTTAATTGAAAGAATCCAAAAACAAGAGCTGCTGCTAGTAAAGCTCCTAAAATCTTACAAATTGTTCCATTAAATATCCCATTATTTATGGATTTCCCTTCAGTAACATTAATTGATTTAGATTTAACTCCATTGGCTTTAATATTCTGAATCACTTTATTTCGCAATTCATCGGAAGGTTTAATTCCTTTACTTTGAGCATAAAGCTCAAGTGCCTGTTCAATTTCTTTTAATTCTTGAAAAAGTGATTTATCCTTAGAAATTAAATCTTCAACTATTTTTTTATTTGCATCAGAAATGGTGCCGAGGGCATATAATTCTAATAATCCTGATCCTTTTAGCTCTTTGGAAGTCATAGAATTAGAATTATAATAATGAGAGAAACAAGAGTCAATAAAATAGTAAATATATTTATTTCATCTTTTAAATTATGTCTTAGTATGTCAAGTGCTTTTTTGACCCTTGTCTTTACAGTTCCTAAAGGTATAAAAAGTTCTTCTGACAATTCTTTTTGCGTATATCCTCGCAGATAAAGATAATCTAGAACTGTACTATATTTTTCATCAAGACCATTGAGCAGCTTGGCTGTATCTATTTTTGCAGTTGTATTTTCATTTAAGTCGATTTCACTTTTAACTAGTGAAATATCATCCATTTTACTAGATTGGATGAATATTTTACTTCTCTTCATATCAATGGATGAATTTTTAACAATTCTACTCATCCATGTGAAGAACTCTCCTTTAGATTTATCATACTTTTCAATATTATCCCAAATCTTTAGAAACGATTTATTTAACACATCTTCTGCAAACTTCTTATCACCTATTATACGAAATGCAATTCCGTACAGCGCTATGGAATATTTATCGTATAGCAAAGCCATACCGCGTTCTTCGCGGTTCTTTATAAGGTCTATAATACGATTAACTAAATCCATTTAAAATCAAGAATTAGTAAAAATAAAAAGACAAATTTACTAATTTAAACAACATAATTTTTGAGAGGTTGCAGAACTTGAAGTTCTGCAACCAATCAACGGGTATAAATTGACATTATCTTGCGAATACTCCCAAGATTAAATAAGTTGTGGGATCAGTTGTATCTATATCTTGCAAAGGATCATGCACCACAAAAAAGCCATCATAAGATGTAGTGATTTCTGCGAAACTCATATCTGATATTCTTGCTATTCCTATCGACCCTCCATTACCTAAAATTGCTCCCGCAAAAACATCACCATTCGGAGTTTCATTATAAGGTGTACCATTTGGAGTAGTAGCGGGATCAGCCATGTCATGAGCGTGTGTTGCATAAGTCATGCCATTCATTGTATTATTATGTACTACAGTCACTCTTGATCTACCGTCAGCTAGTTCGTCCACACGAATTAATGAACTCAAGTTTGTATCGTGCGTTCCTTCATAAGCAAATGCTTCTACTATTTGACCCGTATTAAAATCGTAATTAAAAGTTTCCGAATCAAAAGCTGTTATTGTTTGATCTTTCGCAAAACTACTCACAATCAAATAGGTTGTAATATCAGCTGTATTTACTGCTTGAAGAGGATCATGAACTACGAAAAAACCTTCATAATTGTTAACAAGTTCATCGTACTCTATAGCTGTTTCTTCTGTAATTGTCGCTGTTCCACCATTACCCACTATTACCGTTGCAAATATGTCTCCATTTGGTGATTCATTATAAGGTGTACCATTTGGTGTAGTTGAAGCATCGGCAGCATCATGAGCATGCATAGGATAAGTTTCACCATCCATTGTGTTCATTAAAGCAACTGTTATGCTTGTCATACCTGATTCTAACTCACTTATTGTCATAGTCGCAGACAGATTAGAGTTGTGATAACCACTATATGGAGCAGTTGGAACTAATTGGCCATTATTGAATTGATAAGTAATTGTCTTTGACTCTAATTCAGGTGTTTCTGTACAAGAAGCCATTAAGAATAATCCAACTAAAAGCAATGTAAATGTTTTAAAAAATGTTAATCTCATTTATATTTATTTATATTTCAACTAAACAGAATTGTCTAGTTATTTTTTATGTCATTTTCTTTTTAGGATTTAAAAAATCCTTATTCTGAGCAATTTAATATGAAAGAGAATTTAATGCTCCTTATTTTAAATTGCTATTTTCTTTAAATAGGTATAGCAGCTAATACTGATATATCAAGTGTTGTATTTGCATCTACTTCTATTCCTAGTATACTTCCTGTAAGATCTAAACTTGTTGATAAAATAGTTGTCGCTTCTGTTTTACCTGATGAACTATCTTGTTCATAAGACACAAAAATTACCTCGTATTCATCTTTTTCTAAAAAGGGAATCACATAGTTTCCACTCGCATCTACACTAGCACTTGCCGTAGCATTGGAAAAATACGATTTCTCTTCACCTGAAGTTTCACTACTTTTATTGTATTCACCTTTTACATAGGCATATGCAACCACCTTATCATCTGCCATTCCTAAGTTGTCAGTCACTTTTCCGGATATGCTTGCACTTTCATCTTTTTGTACTAATCTCAAAGAACTATTTAAAGAAGATGAAAAGCTAAAATCATTCTCGTCAGTATCCTCTGACGTAATAGATTTACGTAAATCAAAATCAATAACCGTTCTCATAGTTCCATTTTCCTCAACCATTGGGTCATCCGTTTTTGAAACAGTTATAAATGTTTCAGCACTACCATCTACATTTAAGTCATCTTTACTTCCATCAGTTCTTTCTACATAACATCCTGGCTTTTCTCCATTAGCCTCTTCTGTATTATTTAAAACCAACTTTATATCACTGTAAGATTTCGCTTCTATCTCTTCATTCCACAAAGTAAATGTTTCACCGTTTTGATAGGCCATAATATCTACTGTGATATCAGATTCAAAATCAAATCTTTCTCCATCCAATTCAACTGCAGTAAAAGTCACCATAGTTGCTTTAATATTCGAATTATCAACTGGTGCATCTGTAATTTCCAAAACAAACTCTCCAGTTTCATCATCCGTATTATTCATAGGTATTTCATCACATTGAACAAACAATAGAGATAAAAGTATCAGCACAATAAGATTTCTAAATTTATTCATTTTTTTATTTGTTTATTTTTAATTAAATTACATTAATTCATTGATACAAATCACTTAAAAACTCATCCAAAAAATCAAAAAATTATTTCACTTAGTAGTTTATAATAAAATAAATATATCTTTCCTTATACTTACGAGACTAAACTATTAATCGGGTTTAATTAGACAAGAATTTAACACAAAGAATTTGACAATCAACTTGTTAAGAAAATTTGACTCTATTTGATTTTTCGGGCTTGAGCCCAAAAGAATTCTGACTATTATCTAGATAAAAGAATAATGCTATCATAGGATCATAGTGCACTATCATTCGATATACTTACATCCTGTTATTCTTTTTAAACACATGCAGAAAATCAACCTTATGATCTCTTAAGATCTTGTTTTTTTGTTATTAATTCCTGAATAAAGGCGGGAGCTTTGTTGGCAGTTAGGTCAAGTGTTACTATAGGATATGGAATAGAAATTCCTTTTTTATCAAAAGCTTCTTTAATTAGTTTTAAAGCTTTACTCTTTTCAACAACATAATCTTTTTGAGATCCCGTTTCAATCCAAAATCTTGCTGAAAAATTAATAGAACTATCTGCAAACTCATCAAATACAACTTCTATAGATTTACTTGGAATAATTCCATCCATTCCACCAATAACCTTTCTCACCAGTAGTT
>CAZMKA010000080.1:0-2009 GCA_964566605.1 uncultured Saprospiraceae bacterium
GCAATATGTTTCAGTTCTGCAGTCCTTTTAAAAGCTGAAAGTGCCGCATTTCGATTGCCATTATTTATATAGGACTTCGCTAAATAGTTATTTGCATTCTGACCAATTTCTGTATCTTCATTTGCGATTTCAAGAAACTGTGTTATTGCCTTTTCAAATTGTTGAGTTTGATAATATGCAAAACCCAATTGATAAAAATCTTCAGCTCTTAATTTCTGTGTATTATCAACATAAAAAGCTAGATGATTTATAGCGTTTTCATAATCTTCTTTAACAAAATAACTTTGACCTAGTAGGCCTCGAATTTCTTTTACATTCTTAACATTGGAGTCTTTTATTTTTAATGACCCATAATTAATAACTTCATCGTATTCCTTTTTCTTAAATTGAAGTTGGGTAATCAAGTAAGGAATTCTGTTTTTATAAGCTGCCGAATTTTCAAGTTCTTTAAAGTTCGAAATTGCTCCATCAAGATTATCAGAGAAATAATCAGCCATTCCAGTGTAGTAATGAGAAGGAAAAAAATATTTATCCTTGAATGGAATTACTTTACTAAATAGTGAAATTGCTTGGTTAAATTTTTTTGTAACAAATTTAGCATAACCATTTTTAAATGTTAGCTCAGTATATAATTGCTCTTCTAATATATCGAAATTGATTTCATCATAATAATATCCAGCCTCTTCATAATTCTCATTATCGAGATAAAAATCAGCTATTTCTTGATTTACAATGTTAGAAAAAGGAGATGCATTGTATTCATTTACGAGTTTAATAAGGGCTTCTTCAGCTTTAGGAGACTGACTTTTCAGAGCACTTAATTGTTCGTAAACTTGGGCTTTCGCCCAAAAAGTTTCATCCAAGTTTTTGTATTGATCTTTTTCCAAAAACAACTTCATTGCTCTTTCGGAGGAAGCAAATAATTGTTTGTCAAATAATAAATCAGCTTCTTGTAATTTAAGGAAGTAATCCTCTTTTGATGGAGCAATTTGGGCATTACTTTGGGTTAAACCCAAAATTAAAAAAACAAAAACCACATATATTTTAGTGATAAAATATCTCATATTAATGTATTTCAAAAGCAATACTTTTAAACTTGTAATGACTCATTTAATAGCTAAAAGAATCAAAACCAAAATTTACTTGGTATAACTCGAATGGTATATGTAAAATTGTTCAAAGCGAACATATATTATACAGATTCCTTGGAATCGAAAAGCGCTTACTGTGGATAACATCAAATATATGAATACTTTATAAATTAGTTATTTCTTTTATATGAATATTTGTAATGTAGCTTGTTTGTATTGTTAGTTGTTAACTATAAATGAAGTCAAGGAAATTCATTTTATTAATAAATAATAATGATTGACATATTATTAAAAAATGTTATACTTGTAAAAAGTAAACAATAAATGAAAAAAACATCATTAGTACTATTAGCTGCGGGAATGGGTTCGAGATATGGATCATTAAAGCAGATGGACGAGTTTGGGCCCAATGGAGAAACGATTATGGACTATTCATTGTATGACGCTAAAAGAGCGGGCTTCAATCATTTTGTTTTTATAATAAGAGAGGCATTTAGGGAAGCGTTTGAGACTAAATTTGCTAATCGATTTGGTGATGATGTTGTGGTTGATTTTGTAACTCAAGAGTTAGATAAAGCTACTGGTGATTTTGTAGTTCCTGATTCTAGACAAAAGCCTTGGGGTACTGGACATGCTTTATTAATGGCACAAGAAGCAGTAGATGGTGATTTTGCGATCATAAATGCAGATGATTATTATGGTGTAGAATCTTATACAACTTTATATAACTTTTTGCAAAAAGACAATAATGATTATTGCATCGTTGCTTATGAGTTGAAAAATACTTTAAGTGACCATGGACATGTAAATAGAGGTGCTTGTAGAAAAGATAAAGATGGAAACTTAATTGACGTAATTGAATGTATAGCTATTCGAAGAGAAGAAAACGGAAAGATTACTTTTCCTACTGAAAATGGG
>CAZMKA010000080.1:2019-14043 GCA_964566605.1 uncultured Saprospiraceae bacterium
ATACAAATGTAAGTATGAACATGTTTGGCTTTCGTTCTTCATTCTTCGAACTTGCCCAAAAAGAGTTTACAAAGTTCTTAGCTGAAAGAGGAGAAGAAGAAAAGAGTGAATTATACATTCCATTTGTTCTTGATCACGCTATTAAAAACAATGGTCTAAAAATTAAAGTATTAAGCTCCCCTAGTCAATGGTTTGGTGTAACTTATAAAGATGACAAACCACACGTCCAAGCAAAATTCAAAAAGTTAATTGAAAACGGTGTGTATCCTGAAAATCTATGGGGATAATTTAGAAAAACATTTATTAACCAATCACACAAATAAAAAGAGGCTCAATTAGTAATAATCGAGCCTCTTTAAATTTTCCTATTTCAATTGAAGTTGGAATAAAATTGTTCAAAAGTATGTTTAAATTATGTCAATTGCTCAAATATAACAAAATTAGACATATACAAAAATATTTAATCGTAAAAAACAAAAAGTCAAGAACTAGATTTTAATAAATTTTGAATTTGCAAAATGAAAATATAATTTATATGTCTTTTTTTTATAGATAATGATTAGCAAATTTCTTTTTAATTACTGGGTAAATATCATCAAATGCAATTGCAATCCCTACTTCGGTTGTATCACCAAATGACTTGTGCCGAAATGCTCCGAAATACTTCATTTTATCGAGATCTACCATTCTATTGTAAACTGCCATAATAGGAACAATATTGACCTTAAACTCTTTCCTTAATTTAAGAAATAGACCTTTGAAGATATCAGTATTCAAAATTTCCATTTGCTCTTCAGTCAATTGCCCTTCAGCAACTTCTTCTCCTTCGATAACTTGAACATTCTCATCAGCATCCCAGTATTTTTTGGCGCAAGCCAAAAAGAAAGCATCTGCACCTGTTATCTCATATATCTTATATAAGGTAACCTTGCCGAAATAGCCTTTATATGATGGATTCTTTGCATAAATATATCCTAGGCCGTGCAGTACATAATCAAAACTTTGTTTACGTTCTCTTTCTTTATAATAAGGATTAATAAATGACCGCCCTAATTCAATCCACAATTCGTTTTTCCATTGATCTGAAAACTTAAAATGTGCACCTACTGGACCAGCGTGGTAGCTATCTCTGTGATGCTCCATATATCTATAGCCACCTATAATAGCCGCAAGCGGTTCATCATACTCGGGATTCAGTATCATCAACTGTTTCATCTCAGGTAAATCATCAAATTCATCTGTATCAAAATCACCTACTCCTCCACCTTCATTTCGGAATGCCCATTCACGTATTATTGTTAATAAAAGTATCAACTGAGGATAGTCTTTCCAAGCTACAAGTGAAATGATATAATTTGTACCTTCTATTATGGATTGATCTTTCTTGGCATAGGCATTAATAAGCTTTACCTCTTCTGAAAACTTGTTCTCATCGATAACAGCATTAACCTGTTCTCTTATTGTCTCTTCGCTTAAGAATGGGAAAACAGGTACAATTTCATACATTGATTTTTTATCATTGTAATAATCCTTTGTATCTACATTCAAAGGTTCCGATTTTAACAAATTCAATTGTCCCATACCACTTTTTGATTAGTCGCTGTTAGTAGATAAACACTTTCATATAGTTTATCTGCAAGTTCTCTATTCTTTTTAATATCTCCAGGCGCATAAAATTGAGACCAATCATCAAATGGAATTAATCTCGAAGCATACATATCTATTTTACGTCCTTTTTGTTTGAAAATTTCTCTTAGTTGGAAAAAATTTTCAAGAGGCACTTTTTTCAAGAATGCATATTTCTCACGAATCTTTGCTACTTTGTAAAATAAAGGTGTGTTTTCAGTTTTAATATTTAATATAACAATAGGTTTTATAAGTGTAAGCATAATCTAAAAATGTAGTTCGCCACCTTCTATCAACTAATTTTCCTTCTGCATTATATCGACTATTTTTGCCAGCAGCAAAAAATAACACAAGACGATTTTTTTTGTATGATTCGTCAATCGTGTTCAAATCAACTTTATTCTTGGATCTTAATAAATCGACAGGAATTACTAAGTCAATTACAGCTTTTATACAAACCAACTTATTAGCTAATATAGAGAAGTCTTTTCTTCTGTTCCACAATCCCGCGATAGTTCCTACAACATCAGCACCACCAGGATGATTAGCACACATAGTAACTGGCCCTGAAGAAGGAATATTCTCATCATTATGTAATTCATATTCAAAGCCAATTGCCTTTGTTGCTGCTTGAATAAAATCACCTCCTTCCAATGGATTTAAATCATTGATCATTTTATTTGTCTTCCCTATTCTTAGAAATTTCAAATTGAATAAAAAGAAATTAGCAATCTTCTTTTTCCAGGGTGCCCAATTGGGCTTTAAAATATCAATATTGTATTGTTCAATCATGATGTTGTTTTTTTCATTTCATAGCACAGCCATTTCCCTCTTTGATTTCTCTGGGAAATGGTGAAGTTTTGACCATAAGCATTTTCGATTAAATCACTGTCTTTTTCAAGAATCCCGCTCATTAATAAAATTCCATTTTCATTAACAAGGTCTTTTATTACATCTTTATACTCCAATAAAACCTTTCTATTAATATTTGCTAAGATAATATCATATTTTGAATTGGGCACATCTTCTACTCCACCCCACAAAACATTGTAATCAACATTATTAAGTACTTTGTGTTCTTCTGCATTTTCTACACTGGGTTTTTCAATATCAATTGCATCTATATTTTTGGCTTCTTTGTGAGCTGCGAAAACAGATAAGATTCCGGAGCCACAACCTAAATCGAGTGTGTTTTTTCCTTTAAAATCGAGTGCTGACATATTTTCTATCATCATGTAAGTTGTTTCATGATGTCCAGTCCCAAATGCCATTTTGGGAGCGATCTTTATATAGTATTCGAAATCTGTTTTCTTTTCATGGAATTCAGCGTAGATATAACACAGATTACCTATTTCAACAGGATCAAAAGCTTCTTCCCATTTCGCATTCCAATTTTCTTCTTTCAACATGGAAATTGAATAAGAAATGGGTGTGAGAAAATCTAATGAATCTAGAGCATTTTGGAGAATTTCTTCATCAATTAAACTTATATCAAAGTAAGCTTTAATAGAATCTTCATCTTCCCACAAAGAATCACAATTAAGTTTATACAATTCGCCAATGATACGATCGTAACTTTCTTTAGTGTATGAGATATCTACTTGAAAAAAAGGCATCTATTTTTGTTTAGCTGCTTTAAGAGTATTCATCATGAGAGCTGTCACTGTCATAGGTCCTACACCTCTAGGGACAGGTGTTATATATGAACACTTTTCTGCTATCGCATCATAATCAACATCTCCCACTAATCTGTAACCACTTTTTCTTGATGCATCCTCTACTCTATTAATTCCAACATCAATTACAACAGCACCTTCTTTTACCATATCTGCTGAAATAAATTTGGGAATACCAATCGCGGCAACGAGAATATCTGCTCTTAAACATTCACTTGCTATATCTTTAGTTCTAGAGTGTGTAAGAGTTACCGTACAATTCCCAGGTGATGATTTTCTAGATAATAAAATAGACATGGGAGTACCAACAATATTGGACCTTCCTACAACGACACAATGTTTACCACTTGTTTCAATATTATATCGATCAAGCATGGTAATTATTCCATATGGCGTAGCTGGCAAGAACGAATCCAACCCTTGAACCATTTTACCAATATTTACAGGATGGAACCCATCTACATCTTTTTTGGGATCAATTGCCATAGTAACTCTGTGTTCATTGATATGATCAGGTAATGGTAATTGAACAATAAAACCATCAATGTCTTCATTCTTGTTAAGATCATCAATAATTTCAAGCAGCTCTTCTTCTCCTATAGAAACGTCTTTTTGAATAAGAGTTGACTCAAAGCCAGCTCCTTCACAAAATCTCACTTTATTTTTAACATAGGAAGCACTTGCTGGGTTATCGCCAACTAAAACAGCTGCTAAATGAGGAATATTCCCACCGGCTTCTCTAATTCTGTCAACTTCAACTTTTAATTCACCTTTAATTGTTTCAGCTAATCCTTTGCCATCTATTATCATGTGATTCAATTTTATTCGCTGCAAATGTAAAAAATGAATTTTAGTTCGTGCATTTTCCTAGACATATAATTAAAATACAAAAGAGGCTGCCTTGGGTAAGACAGCCTCTTTTTTAAGCTATATTTTATTTACATTTCGAAAGGCTTATTTGGGTTCAACCCAAACCTTACGTTTCTAAGTATTACAACTTAATAACAGATTTCATCTGATTGAACGCTTCATTCTGTATGCTTATGTAATATTGTCCTGCTGGCAAGTCCGGAGTAAATAAAGTCCTTTCATAACCATTAGTAAATTTGTTTATTAGATAATTCCCCACAAGCTTACCTTCACTATTGATAATCTTACACACAATTTCTTGAGGTCCATCATATCCTACAAGCTTTACTTTGAATAGTCCACTGTTCGGATTCGGAGTAACTGTGAATTCTACATCTTCATATAGTTCAATATCTACAAGAATATTAATAGTTGTTTCAAATGTACATCCTAATCCGTCGTCAACAACAACTTCATAAGATCCTGGAACTAAGTTCGTGAATAAAGGATTTGACTGAAAAGTAGATCCACCATCTATTGAATACATAGTAGATTCTATTGCTCCAGCGAAATTTATAAATATAGCTGCGTCATCAACACCATTACCCGTTGCATCTTCATATTCTACTTCAACATCTAAATCTGCACAATCCTTTGGAACACAGAAGCCAGCTGTCCATATGTCACCGAAACTCTTATCATCAAGCATTGCAAGAACAGGTCCATCAGTTTGTGTAATGGTCAAGTAAGCATCTATATCTCCACCCCATCCATCTCCAAAAGAGTCAAATAAATTAAATGTATAACATCCTTCAGACACACACATATCAAAAGATTCAAACACATCTCCACCAGGAGGATAATTACCCATCTCATACACCACATCTCCTGAATCATCATCTACAAGATTCCATGAAACTTCAGCAGAGAAAAAGTCAGTTACAAACTCTAGGTTCATGAGAACTGGATCTTCTATAACTTCATATTCTATTGTCGATTCATTATTACTTAATATTTGATCAGCAAATACTTCATTAACATTTTCTGCACCGAAAGTAATTGTGTTTGTTCCTGAAACTACTGGAATATCTAAAAAATCAACAACCACTGAATTCCCCGCTTCAAGTAAATCAGTTACCATAACTGATTGTTCAGGAGATCCACCAACTGCAATTGTAGCAGTAAAAGAAGTTACGTCTTCTGCACCAATATTACTGTAACTTGCTTGGAAATCTTGTAATTCTGAACATCCACTTTCTAAGCCATCAACTCCTGCTGTAGCAATATCGAAACTTGCTATGTGTGTTCGAGTGGTTTTTAATGTATCGTTTAGTAAATATTGATCATCTTCAACAGATATGTATGCTTCAAATTCATATGTTCCTAGCGCTGACATATCAACTGTTGCAGTCAAAGGGATATTTACCGTTTCTCCAGAAGTAAGGAACTCATCATATACTCCAGTTTCTATCTCTGCTCCTTCAAATAATACAGTCCAAGAAATATTATTTATTGAATCAATACCTGGATTTGCAATTTGAATTTCTACAGCTTCATTAGCTGTTAAATTATTTATAGTTTGAGGCATAATCAAGGCAGACATAGCACCGTCAATCGTGTCTTGTCTCATCAGAAGTTTAAATACTTTAGTATCCCAATCTTGATCTGCAGGTACAAACTCTGCTGTTCCCCAAAAGTCATCTTCATTGAATGGATCTGTTTTGATAGCAAAGTAATCTCCCCATCTTGCATTCGGTGTAGAATTTTGACCTTCAGTCATTACTATCTCTCCAAATGTCATTTCTCCTAGTGGATCACTGTTTCTTCTTCCTGTATAAGCTATAGAATTATATGTATTTGGTCCACCTAGTGTGTAAACTAATAAGGTATTCCCTTGTCCATCTTGAGCTACGGAACCCATCCATCTATTTTGATCATCATCAAATGAGTGTGTACCTTCTTGATACAATGCCCATTCTGTTTCAGCCGGTTGCTTTCTTAATTCCACCCATCGGATTCCTGCTTTATCATCTCCAGTAACATCAACTGAAAAATTCAATATAATAGATTCATAGTCATTAAATTTTCTATACTGTGGTCTATGCATCACCACTTGCTGTAAGGCTGATAGCTGAGGACTAGGAGAAAATATTGTATCATTTCCTATAACTTCATAGCCGTCTGGTTGATTTAAACAATCAAATATTCCATAAGCACATAAGTTACTTTCATATGGAGCTAACTCTATAGAAAAAGGACCATTAACAACTGATAAACTTGGATCATCGAAGTCGGTCTCAAAAGTAAAATACTCTATCCCATCTGTACTTACATTCGCGAATTCATCATCAGTTATACGTACTACCATCATAGGTGTATTCCCTGGATCGTTAACTCCTGAAAAATCAACCGCAGCACTAACTTCAAACGAGTACCCACCTGGATCAAGCTTCGGAATATCTTCGTAAATTACAAGATCAACATTAGCTGCTCCAGTTAATAAATCTTCTTTATCAAAAGCATATACTGGATTAAATCCATTGAATTCATTAGTAGTTGCATAATATGCATCTCCCCAAACTGCGAATTTCGGGTAATCAGGTAAACTACCTAGTGGAAATTCATAAATATTGTATGACCCCATAGGGTCACTTGTTTGAGATATAGCAATAGTCATTGATGAAAAACTAATTTCTGAAAGTAACCATCTATTTTCTAAACGGTCATAAATAACTATTATATCACCAACTACATAAGCTCCTACTTCATCCCACAATGTATTTGTAGAGATAGTTGCTTCTACCTCTCCTGTAACTTTATCCCATATTCTAATCAGTGAACTCGGTGTTCCATTTACACCTTGTACATAATAGTTCTCACCAATATCTCCATTTACATCTGGAGGCCATATTTGAGCTTCATCGAAATCGATACCATCAAGAACAAAAAGCTCTTGAATGTCACCTGCACCCATTTTATTATAGGTGTTATTATTTGCTAATGGATCTCCTTTCTTAGGTTGAATATTAGGTCCAAAATCTCTAGGGAATGGATTTTTCCCAACGAAATTCGGCATTTCTTTCAATTTTTTCTTTTGGTCTTTTCCTTTTTCAGCAGAAGGTGATTCTGATTGCTTTTTTGCAAGTTCTGATAAAGGACTAGTCGTTCCTAATAATTTACCTTGAGTGGCATTTATTTTAGGCGTGTTATTTTGGGCTTGAAGCCCAAAAAAAGAAACTAAAAATAGTAGAGTTAAACATTGTTTGTAAATAGTTCGCATAGAATTTTATTCTGTTTTCAAATCGAAAGTTATACAATATAAAAGGATTAAACAAAATATTTAGATATGTGTGGAAATTTATTGAACAGAATTGTCATAATAGACGTCTAAATAATGTTTTTTAAGAGGTAAAAATGTCAACATACCTATCAATAATCCTAAAATTCCACCAACCAAAATATCAGTAGGATAATGCAGCCCTACATAAACTTGTCCTATCGAAACTAGAAAAGCCCATAAATACAAAAGTAGAGGCCAACGTTTTTTTCTACTGTAGAATAATAAACAAAAAAAACATGCCACTGCCATATGATTTGCAGCATGCGAACTGACAAAACTATGAGAATTTCTGCATGGTGCTTTTACATAAACACCTACTAAGTCCGAATTATTACAAGGTCTCACTCTCTCTATAGAAGGCTTTATAATTTTGGAAGAAATTCCATCCGATATGTATACACACAATACAGCTGTTAATATAATTATATAAGCGTGTTTTTTGAACCGCAAAATAGTTGAAACCACTAAAAATAAATAAAGAGGCACCCAGAAATATTTATTCCTGAAAGGTACAAGCGTATGATCAAAAAACGCATTGGATAAATCGTGATTTATAAATCTAAATATTGATTCATCGATTGATTGAATTAATTCCAATATTGCCATATTATGGACGAAGCTAGGAAACTATTCTAAATAGTCCTATTATTGATGTCAAAAAATAATTTATGAGCTTAATCAAGTCTATTTCTGGAATAAGAGGCACTATCGGAGGTAAGTATAATGACAATCTTACTGCGCTTGATATTGTAGAATGTACAGCAGCATATGGGCAACTATTAAAAGAAAAATACTCTAAACCGCTTGTAATCGTTGGAAGAGATGGTAGAATTTCTGGTAAGATGGTTTCTTCTCTTGTTTCGAATACACTAATTTCTATGGGTTGTGACGTAATAGACCTAGGGCTTTCAACTACTCCCACTGTGGAAATGGCAGTAATAGGAAAAAATGCTCATGCAGGAGTTATAGTAACAGCTTCCCATAATCCAAGACACTGGAACGCTATGAAATTCCTTAACGAAAAAGGAGAATTCATTTCTGCCGAAATTGGCCAAACAATCCTTAACTATATAAAAGAATCTAATCTAGATTTTGCAACCGTTGATGACTTAGGTTCTTATTCCAAAAGTAAATATTTCGATGAACACATTGATGCAATTCTTAAACATGAATTTGTTTTTAAAGACAAAATCAAAACATCAAATTTTCATGTTGTAGTAGACTGCATTAATTCCACTGGAGCATTGAGCATACCTCCACTTCTAGACAAACTAGGTGTAAAGTATACTTTAATTAACGAAGAAGTTACAGGAGATTTCGCTCACAATCCCGAACCAAAAATTGAGCACCTTCAAGAACTTTCATCTGCAGTTGTGAAAAATAAAGCTGACATGGGTATTGCTGTAGACCCTGATGTTGATAGACTTGCTTTTATGTCATCCGATGGCTCCATGTTTGGTGAGGAATACACTTTAGTTGCTTTAGCTGATTATATTCTATCACATAAAAAAGGTGCTGTTGTAAATAACCTTTCAAGTACCCAAGCACTGAAAGATATAGCAAAGAAACACGGTGTAGAATGCGGTTCTGCAGCTGTGGGAGAAGTGAATGTTGTTAATATGATGAAGGATATGAATGCTGTAATAGGTGGAGAAGGAAACGGAGGAATTATTGATCCTGCTTTACATTATGGAAGAGATGCATTGATTGGTATCGCACTTATGCTAAGTTATCTTGCTGAGTCAGGTAAAAGCTTGGTTGAAATAAAGTCTGAATTACCTGCTTATGAAATGATTAAAGATAAAATCAACTTAGAAAAAGGAACAGATGTTGACAACATTTTAAAACAAGTTGCATTACTTTTTAAAGACGAAGAGGTTAACACGGTTGATGGTGTTAAAATCATTTATCCTGGTGAATGGGTACACTTGAGAAAGAGTAACACAGAACCCATTATCCGTGTTTATGCTGAGTCGAAAAATAAAGAAACAGCTGAAAAATTAGCTGCTAAAATAAAAAGTAACATACAAGAATTGATGTAATGAAAGTATATTTCGACAATGCTGCAACTACGCCACTTACCGATGAAGTGATAAAGGAAATGACAACTTTTTTATCTACCGAATATGGAAATCCATCTTCCATTCACAGTGTAGGTAGATCATCAAGAGCACGTATTGAAAAGGCTCGAAAAGTTATTGCTAACGGTATAAGCGCATCACTCGGTGAAATCTTTTTCACCAGTTCTGCTACCGAATCCAACAATATGGCTATTCGACAAGCAGTTGAACATCTCGGTGTGAAACATATCATAAGTTCTCCTACTGAGCATCCATGTGTAGTGAATACAATTCAGGATTTAGAAAAAACTAAAGGAATAAAAAAAACTCTTTTGCAAGTAAATGAGAGAGGGGAAATTTCATTGGATGAATTAAAACAGACTTTGGCTAGCTCGCAAGAAAAAATCTTAGTGAGCTTGATGTATGGTAATAATGAAATAGGAACAATGCATCCTATGAAAGAAATCAGTCAATTATGTAAAGAAAACAATGCTTATCTGCATTGTGATGCCGTGCAAGTACTAGGTAAATATCCCATTGATGTTCAAGAAATACAATTTGATTTTCTTTCGGGAACAGGTCATAAGTTTTACGGTCCTAAAGGATCTGCATTTGTTTTTATAAACCAGGATTCTTTGATTCCTCCTTTTATTACAGGTGGCGCGCAAGAGCGAAATATGCGAGCTGGGACAGAGAATGTATATGGAATAATTGGTTTAGCAAAAGCTTTTGAGCAATCTATTATAGAAATGGAAGCTAGAAAGGAAAAAATCGTACGTGTAAGAAATTACATGAAAGAAAAGCTCATGGAACATTTCCCGAGTTCCACGTTCAATGGAGTTCAAGAAGGCGATTTTCTTTATCATATATTAAGTGTATCCTTTCCACATTCATCGAGAAATGAAATGCTGATTTACAACTTGGATATAAAGAATATTGCAGCATCCGCAGGAAGCGCTTGTAGCTCGGGAACGAATAAAGGATCACATGTGCTTGAAGCAATAAAGCCCAACGATCCTGCAATAACTATTAGATTTTCTTTCTCCTATATAAATACAAAAGAAGAAGTGGACTACGTTTTGGAATCATTGCTTGAAATTGTAGAACAATAGATTTATGGCTTACGCCCAAAAGAAATCTCACATGACTATGCTCATCCAAAAAGCAAGTCAGGCCTTTCGTACAAGTGGAGGTAATCCATGTGTGGGAGCTATGTTAGTTTATAATGACGAAATCATTAGTATAGGTATTCATGAAAAATATGGCGAAGCACATGCTGAAGTAAACTGCATTGATTCTGTCCCAAATGATAAAAAACACCTCATTCCGCATTGCACATTATATGTGACTTTGGAACCGTGTTGCATTCACAGCAAAACTCCGCCTTGTACTAATAAAATTCTTAATCATGAAATTAAGCATGTGATTGTAGCTTGTCTTGACCCCAATCCTCTAGTCGCTTCCAATGGTGTAGCTATATTAAAAGAAGCTGGTGTAAAAGTAGAACTTGGAGTATGTGAAGATGAAGCAAAATTTTTAATCCGAAAGTTCAAAGTCAATATTCTTGAAAAAAGACCATTCATTGCCTTGAAAATGGCGATTTCCAAAGATGGTTATGCCGGCAAAAAAGATGAATCAATATGGTTAACTAATGAATTCTCAAGAATTCAAGCTCATAAATTAAGAGGAATGTTTGAAGGGATTGTTGTTGGTTACAATACAGTAAACCTTGATAACCCAGCATTAACTAATCGCGATTTTTATATCGAGCCTTATTACAGTTTCCATCCTACTAAAATCATAATTGATAAAGACGAGAAAGTAAATAAAAAGAGTTTGTTATTTCAAGAAGGAAAAAACATTATTCTAACTGCTTCCAAAAACTACGAATCACCGAACAATTCAACAACTAAGATATTAAACATCGAAATCGATTCATGGAGTTGGTCGAAGATTAATGAAGTTTTGTGGAACGAAGGATTAAAAAGCCTTTTAATAGAGGGTGGACCACGTCTGCAAAAATCTATGATCTCGGAAAGTTCATGGGATGAAGCACACATTTTGTCTAGTAATACCATACTAGGAGGTGGTTTACGTGCCCCAACTATACAAGGTAAGCTGGTAGAAAGCTTATCTTTGCAAGATAATGTATACAAACATGTCGTACCATTCACGAATTAAATTCTTTCTTTTAGGCATCGTTTCATGTCTTTCATTTTGGGCGGAAGCCCAAACAATAGATGGAATTGTTATCGACTCATCTACACAAGCTCCTTTAGAATTTGTTAATGTATATGATAAAAATTCCGGTAAAGGTACCATCACAAATAGTGAAGGATATTTCGAGTTGAATGTTGATTTACCTGCAGAATTACAATTTAGCTTTTTGGGCTTTAAGCCCAAAACAAAAGTAATCTCAACTCCTGCTGAAGCAAAAGGAATCAATGTGGAAATAAGCTCTAGCACCTTACTT
>CAZMKA010000080.1:14053-16043 GCA_964566605.1 uncultured Saprospiraceae bacterium
GTCGTGCTAACGGGAGAAAAATCAAATATAGGTCGTGACATCATCAAAAAAGTCATTGCAAATAAAGAAAATAGGATTGTCGACAATTCCTTTTCAAGAGAAATTTATCAGCAGACCGTTATGAATCGTTTATATAAAGCTAGCGAGAAAGATTCTATACCGAACGATTCTCTTGCAATTGTTTATTTAAATGAGAAAGCAAGTACTGATTTTCAAGATGGCAATAACTCAAAAAAAATAATTCAAGCTGAAATAAAACAAACAGGAGACAATCAACTGAAACGATATGCACCTATGCTTAATGGTGAAGATTTCAGAGGTGGAAATACCTTCGTGACCTATAACCCTATAGAATACTTCATTACTCCTCAAGATTTTGACATTGACTTATATAATAATCAAATCAATAATAATTCAATTAGTGATCGTCCTATTACATCTCCTATTGCAAATGGAGGTCTATTAAACTACCGTTACAAGTTAAAAGAAATGGACATCAATGCGAGTGATACTTTATTCACTATCGCTGTAACACCTATATTTAAAGGTGCTCCATTATGGGAAGGTAACTTATACATATCTTCAAATGATTACAAGTTAATGCGAGCAGAACTAGAAATTGATCCGGGAATTAATGGATTTCGTGATTTGACACTCGATATAAACTATAATGATATAGAAGGAAATCATATGCCTACTGAAAAAAAGATTGGCTACACAGCTAATATAGGCAGGAATAGTTACTTAGTGAAAATAGTATATAGAACAAGTGACTACGAATTCAATCCTGATTTTCCAAAGAATTTCTTTTCTGCAGAAAAGATAAAATACACGGAAGGAGCTCTAAAGACAGACAAGGATTTAATGGTTAAGTATAGAGGTGTTGCATTGGAAAAGGACTTGAATGTATTTTTCAGTGAACAAGATAGTATATACAGAGAATTGAATAGTGATGAATATTTAAGAAAACAGGATTCTATTTTCAATAAATTGACTTGGCGAAAGGTCGCATTAGAAGGTTTTGGTTATAGAAGTCGAGCAAAAGGATTGACTTTACAATTTGAAGGTTTAGCAGGATTCTTTCAGCCGCTAGGAGTTGATGGTTTTCGTATTGCTCCAGCAGGTCGAATCGAAAAAGAGTTTCTAAATCAAGATGAAATAGATGTTAGATATAGAATTAATTATGGTCTGACTAATTCTGATTGGAAAGGAAGTGTAAATGTGGGATATACATTTTTGCCTAGTAAATTTGCTAGGGTTTCAGTGGGAATGGGAGATATTTTCGATGTTGTAACCTTTTTTCAATCGCTAGATAACTTGATAAGCAGGAATAATTTTATTCGGAATAGGTTTTATAATGTGGGTTATTCTCAAGAGCTAGTTAATGGATTGTACTTTAATAGTGAAGTGGGATTTGCAAATAAAGAATCAATTATAGGTTTAGAAGTAAATCCAATTTCGGAATTAATATTTGGGTCGCAAGAGACTGCAATTGATTTTCAACAGTATAAGATATTTGAATTCAAGGGAGACTTAATCTATCGATTCGGTCAAAAATATGTAACAAGAGGACGTAAAAAGATCGTTTTACCAAATAATAATCCTGTGCTTACTTTTTCTTATAGAAAAGGGATTCCTACAATATTTGGAAGCGAGGTGAACTTTGATTATTTAGAACTTAAGTTTAATCAAAAACTACCTTCTACTAAAGTAGGAAGTTTGAATTGGCAAGTACGAGCAGGATCGTTTGTGAATAGGAAAAGTTTACGACAACTCGAGTATAATTTCTTCAGAGGTTCTACTCCGTACGTATTTATTAATCCTATTAATGACTTGCAACAACTTGGCGAGACAAGATCTACACCTGGTTCGTATTTACAATCTTCAATCATTCATCATTTCGATGGATTTTTCCTTGATAAAGTACCTTTAATCAGGACTTTACAAATGGAAATTCAAGCCGGAGGAGGAACACTTCTAATTCCTGAAG
>CAZMKA010000081.1:0-8822 GCA_964566605.1 uncultured Saprospiraceae bacterium
CATAAGGATCGAAAGGAGTAAACCATGTATTTCTAAATCGACCACGCATAAATTTAGAACTAGGATCGTATATATTTTTATAATATTGCGCTCTTTCTATATACGTTTTATAATCATTTTCTTTGTTTAAAAGTTTTGCCATTTGTGCAATAGTCCAATCATCATAGGCATATTCTAAGGTTTTGGAAACCGATTCACTTTCCTTTTCAACAGGAATGTATCCGAAAGATTTATACGAATCCAAACCTAATTTATCTCTTGTTGCTGAATGTTTTATTGCTTCCAATGCTTTTTCAATATCATATTCTCTTAAACCTTTTAAATATGCATCAGCGATTACAGGAACTGCATGATAACCAATCATGCAACCTGTATAACTTGCTGACAAATCCCAAATTGGTAAGATCCCACCTTCATCATATTTTGCTAAAAAAGTATTGATAAAATCGTTTGTTCTATCTTGTTCAATGATAGTATATAATGGATGAGTTGCTCGATATGTATCCCAAAGAGAAAAAACGGTATAATATTTAAAATCATTGGTTTTATGAATCTTATTGTCCATGCCTCGATAACGGCCATCAATATCTTGATACAAATTTGGGGCAATCATAGTATGATACAAAGAAGTGTAAAAACTAGTTTTATAATCTACATTTTCACTTTCAATAACGATTTTGTTTAAGTGTTTTTCCCATATTTTTTGAGCGTCTTTTTTTACGTCTGTCAGATTCTTATTTGCTAATTCTAAATTCCAATTGTTTAATGCGCCTTCTTCATCCACTGGAGAAATGCCAACAACGGTTTCGATAATTCTTCCTTGGGAAGCATCAAATTCAAAAGCCGCTTTCACATTTTTTCCTGTTTCATCATCATCTAGGAAGGTAACTTTAGTAAATGGTTTTGAAAAATTTATACTATAAAATAACCGTTGATCTGTTGCCCATGCCTTTGAAAAACGATAACCTGAAATTTGAGTATTGGAAACAAGGTCTAGTTTATAATCTAAAAGCTCATCACGATGCTCGAGATCTAAAATGATAATTTGTTTTTGGTTTTCTGGAAAGGTGTATTTATGAATTCCACTCCTGTATGAAGTCGCCAATTCTACTTCAATTTTGGTATCTTCTAAATATACTTTATAATAACCTGGCTCAGCAATTTCTTTTTCGTGAGAAAATTTAGATTTGTAACCTTCTTTTCCATCAGCACCGTTATTAAAAATAATTTTATTGGTTGGCATAAGTAAAATATCTCCATAATCTGATACGCCAGTTCCACTTAAATGTGTATGTGAAAATCCAAAAATTTCATTATCAGAATAATGATATCCAGAACAACCATCCCAGCCGTCTAATCTTGTATCTGGTGATAATTGTATCATACCAAAAGGCAACGTAGCACCAGGAAACGTATGTCCATGACCACCTGTTCCAATAAATGGGTTTACAAATGATGTTAATTTTTCATGAGAATTAGCTTCAGATAATTTAGTGTAATCATTTTTTTTACAGTTGGAAAAGAAAATAATTATAACAAAAAGTATGGAATATCTAATTTTCATAGAAATAGATTATATAAATTCGTATCAAATATAGCAAAAATGAAAAATACTCAATGTTTTAAATTACTTCTACTAGTCTTATTACTTAGTTGCAATAATGAGATAAGTACACCTATAGAAGCTAATATTATTCCCAAGCCTTTTTATCAAAAAACTAGTAATCAAATATTTCTTTTAGATAATAAAGTCAGTCTAAAATTTAGTGAAGAAAACAAAACAGTTGCTAATTATTTTAATAACTATATTGAAAAAAATACAATATCGAATTTACAAATGGAAAAGAAAAACAGATTGAATTTAAGATTTCAAGTTCAATTGAAAATAGTGAAGGATATGAATTAGCAATTACAGAAAATGACATAATAATAACTAGTAAAACACAAAAAGGAGCTTTTTATGCCATACAAAGTTTACTGCAATTGTTACCAATGGAAGCAAAATCTAGATCTATTGCAATTCAGGGTATAACCGTAAGAGATATTCCAAGGTTCCAATATCGAGGTATGCATTTAGATGTTGCTCGTCATTTTTTTTCAGTAGATTTTATAAAAAAGTACATAGATTTAATGGCGATGCTTAAGATGAATACCTTCCATTGGCATTTGACTGAAGATCAAGGTTGGCGAATAGAAATAAAAAAATATCCAAAATTACAAGAAATTGCTGCTTTCAGAAATGAGACTTTAATTGGCCATTATTCAGATCAACCTCATCAATTTGATGCTAAGAAATATGGAGGATTTTACACTCAAGAAGAAATAAAAGAAGTTGTAAAATACGCTACAGAAAGACAAATTACAGTGATTCCTGAAATTGAAATGCCTGGACATTCCCAGGCTGCAATTGCAGCGTATCCATATTTGGGTTGTTCAGGTGAACAAATCAAAACAGCTACAAAATGGGGTGTTTTTGAAGAGATTTATTGTCCAAGAGAATCTACTTTCCAATTTTTGGAGGATGTAATTGATGAAGTTGTGGAATTGTTTCCAAGTAAATACATTCATATTGGTGGTGATGAAGCTCCCAAAACAAAATGGAAAAACTGCCAACATTGCCAAAAACTTATAAAAAATGAAGGTTTAAAAGACGAACACGAGCTACAAAGTTATTTTATTACTAGAATTGAAAAGTACATAAACTCCAAAGGAAAACAAATTATTGGGTGGGATGAAATATTAGAAGGTGGTTTAGCCCCAAATGCTACCGTAATGTCCTGGAGAGGTTTTAATGGTGCAATTGAAGCTGCTAAACAAAAACACGATGTAATTTTAACGCCTAGTTCTCATTGTTATTTTGATCATTATCAGTCTGACAACGAGAATGAACCCTTGGCTATTGGAGGGTTTTTACCTCTTGAAAAAGTCTATAGTTTTGAGCCTATTCCGCCTGAATTAAGCGAAGAAGACAGTAAATATGTTCTTGGTGCACAAGGGAATGTTTGGACAGAATATATATCTACTCCAGAAAAGTTAGAGTACATGACTTTTCCTAGAGCCATTGCTTTAAGTGAAGTAGTATGGTCTTCAACTGAAAATAAAAATTATAAAGATTTCATCGAGCGTTTAGAGCATTTCAATAAAAGGCTGGATGCTATGAATATTAATTATGCAAATCATATTTATGAAGTAAGAGGCCGATTGGTAAGTGATGGAGGAAATTTAACTTATGAATTGAAAACTACTGCTGATAAGAAAATACTGTATTCGCTTGATAATGATGAAATGATTTTAGAATATAAAAACCCGATCAAAATCAGTAATTCAACCAAAATTAAAGCAGCCGTTTTTGATAATCAACAAAATAAATTAGGAAATACATTTAATCAAATCATCAATTTACATAAAGCAGTTGGTGCTAATGTTTCTATAAATGTAACACCTCATAAAAGTTATAATACAGGAGGCAAAGAAGCTTTAGTCAATGGGATTTCTGGTAATAGTAAACGTTATGGAGATAGTGAATGGTTAGGGTTTTTCGGTGAGGATGTAGAAATTACCATAGAACTAGATGAATTTAAAGAAATTAATCAGATTTCGACTCGCTTTCATAATGGAAATGGACAATGGATTTACGCTCCAAAAGAAATTTTAATTTCTTTTGATGGAAATCAATTTGAAAAAAACATTTTGGATGTTTCAAAAGAATTATTAGTTAATTTTAAAAAACCTTATAAAGGAATAAAAACAAAAATTATAAAACTAAAAATTCCTAATTATGGAGTTATTCCAGAAGGCAGACAAGGTTCTGGTAATAAGGCATGGACATTTATTGATGAAATTATTATAGAATAATGAAATTAGAAATCTGCGCAAATTCATATCGAGCTGCTTTGAATGCTCAAAAAGCTGGTGCAAACAGGATAGAACTTTGTTCTGAATTATCTCTTGGCGGAATTACACCTTCTTTCGGATGTTTAAAAAAAGTATCTAAAGAGATTACAATACCAGTTAATGTTTTAATTCGTCCTAGAAGCGGCGATTTTTGTTATTCTAAAGAAGAATTTGAAATCATAAAAGAAGACATTCAGCTTTGTAAAGAATTAGGTTTTGAAGGTATTGTATCTGGGGTTTTACATAAAAATAATTCTATAGATAATCAAAGGACAAAAGAATTAATTGAGCTGTCAAGCCCTCTTTCTTTTACCTTTCATAGAGCTTTCGATTGTGTAATAAATCCAAAAGAAAGTTTACAGCAATTGATAGATTTAGGTGTGGATAGAATTCTCACTTCTGGATTTCAAGAAAAAGCAGAACAAGGCATTGAATTATTAATAGAATTCATGGAAATCGCTAAAGAAAAAGTTATAATTCTTCCTGGAAGTGGGATTAATCCAAGTAATGTGTATTTGTTTAAAAAAGCTGGTTTCAAAGAAATACATGCTTCTGCCTCTAAAGTAATACCCAACTCAAAAGTGTTTTTTGATAGTACAAAACAAACTGTTTCAAGCACTGTAATAATTAAAGAAATTTTAAAAGCGATTAAAAATGCGTAACATTATTTTTGCTTTATTCTCCATTCTTTTGGTGTCTTGTTCTTCGCTAGAAAAAGATCTACCGAAAGAGATTTCTTTAAATGAGAATTGGCAATTTAAAGGAATAGATACACTCGAATGGAACACAGCAAAGGTTCCAGGGAATATTTTTACAGATTTATTGTTTCATAAAATAATTGAGGATCCTTTTATAAAGACCAATGAAGAAAAAGTACAATGGGTTTCTAAAAAAGATTGGGAATATAAAACCACTTTTATACTTTCAAATGAAATTTTAAATAAAGAACATATCGAACTTCATTTTGAAGGCTTAGATACTTACGCTAAAGTTTATGTTAATGAAAAATATCAAATAAATACAAATAATGCTTTTCGAAAGTATTCAATTCCTGTAAAAGAACTTCTTAAGAAAGAAAATGAATTAAGAATTGTTTTCAAAAATCCGGATGAAATAGAAAGACAGAAAGCCAATAATAATCCCTATCAATTACCAGAAGGAAATAGAATTTACACTCGGAAAGCTCAGTTTCAATCAGGTTGGGATTGGGGGCCTAAACTTAATACCTCAGGAATTTGGAAGTCGGTTTACATTAAAGCTTGGAATGATATAAAATTTGAAAGCATATTTATTCGCCAACAAAAACTAACAGAAGATATCGCACAATTATCAGTAGAAATTGAAATTGAAAGCACAAAAATTAAAAACGCTAAACTTTTTACTAAAATTAATAATGAATTAATTTCTTTTGATATTTCATTAAAAGAAGGAAAGCACATTTATAAGATTCCTATAGAAATTGAGAATCCACAATTATGGTGGACTCATAATTTAGGAAATCCATATTTATATCTTTTTAATTTTCAATTGATTGTTGATGGAACAATTAAAGATTCAAAAACTATTAAAAAAGGATTAAGAACTATAAAGCTTATTAACAATAAAGACAGTTTTGGCGAATCTTTTAGTTTCGAATTAAATGGAAAACCGACTTATATGAAAGGTGCGAATTATATTCCACAAAATAGTTTTCAAAACAGGGTGACCAATAAGCATTATGAAAAATTATTAAATGATGTTGTTCATTCTAATATGAATATGTTACGTGTTTGGGGAGGCGGAATTTATGAAAATGATATTTTTTATAAATTATGTGACGAAAAAGGAATTCTAGTTTGGCAAGATTTTATGTTTGCTTGTGCAATGTATCCTGGAGATGAGAGTTTTTTACATAATGTAAAAGCTGAAGCTGAATATCAAGTAAAACGATTACGAAATCATCCTTCAATTGGATTATGGTGTGGTAATAATGAAAATTCTGAAGGTTGGAAACGTTGGGGATGGCAAAATAACAGAAGTGATAAAGAGAAAAAAGAAATTTGGGACGATTATTTAGCAGTCTTTGATACTATCTTGCCACAAACAGTTGCAGAATTTAGTGAAACTGATTATTGGGAAACTTCGCCTAAATACGGTCGTGGGAATAAAAAATACAAAATAGAAGGTGATGCACATGATTGGTGGATTTGGCATGATGCCTATCCTTTTGAATATTTTCAAAGTAATGTTCCTAGATTTATGAGTGAATTTGGTTTTCAATCTTTACCCAGTTTTGAAACGATTAATTATATCAATCAAAAGGATGATATTGACTTAAATTCAGATGCCATTAATATGCATCAAAAACACGTGAGAGGTTTTCAATTGATTGATGAATATATGGCTCGTGATTATAAAACTCCAACAAACGATGAAGATTATACTTATCTAAGTCAGTTGCTGCAAGCTAAAGGAATTGTACAAGGAATTGAAGCCCATAGAAGAGCAAAGCCATATAATATGGGAACTTTATATTGGCAATTGAATGATTGCTGGCCTGCGATTTCTTGGTCTTCTATAGATTATTATGGCAATTGGAAAGCATTACAATACAAAGTAAAAAAAGCGTTTGAAAATGTTATAATTTCTACTAAAATTGAAAATAACAAAGTACAAACCTTTATAGTTAATGACACTTTTGAAAAGATAAATGGCACCTTAAAGCTGGCAGTTATTGATTTTTATGGTAAAGAAATTTGGGCAGATTCCAGAGAAATTGAAGTTTTAGAAAATAGTAGCCAGCAATTTCATGAATTTTCTTTAGAGAAATTTGATACAGAAAAGACTTTTTTAATTGTTGAGTTTAACAGTAATAAAATGTATTGTTATTTTTCTAAACCCAAAAATTTAAAATTGTTAAAAGGAGATATTGATCAAAAAATCACAAAAACTACCAATGGATTTTCTATTACTTTAAAAAGTGCCATTTTACAAAAAGATGTATTTCTACACACTAAAGAAAAAGGATATTTCTCTGATAATTATTTTGATTTAGCACCAAATGAGCATAAAACTTTGTTTTTTAAAACAAAAGCTAACCATTTAGATAAATTACAAATCAAAACACTAAATATCATACAGTAATCGTAGTTAGATCTTAATTAATTTGTACATTTCCCTGATTTATAACGGATTAATAAAAAAAAGTTTTAAGTTTAACAATTAAAATTGAGTTTTAATTTTGTACTAATTAATAAGTGACATCAAATCTTGTTTTATAAATAATTTAGTGAAATAATCGAAAAATATCATGACTCTTACTTTCAAATAAAAAGTAGTGCAGCAGCTTCCTATCGAGCAACAGTCACATCAAAATACTCAACATAAGCTTTCCCTGTTTCTTGGTTCTCATATTGAACTACAATAGCGTAAACACCTTGTCCTACTAATTTGTCATTATGTTTTCCGTCCCAAGCTTCATTAATATCATTTGTTTTAAAAACTCGACTTCCCCAACGATCATAGATTTCGATAGAGAAATTTGTTATTCCTATTCCATAGATTGAAAGGAAATCATTAATGTCATCACCATTTGGGGTAAAGATATTTGGTATAAATAAACGGACTTTATTTTCTACACAAATTTCACGAGTCAATGTATCAGAACAACCCAACTCATTGAAAACTACTTGTGTGATTTCGAAAATACCTATGTCTTCATATACATATCTTAAATTACTTGAATTGATGTCTACTAAATCATTCGAAGCACCAAAATTCATGTAACCATCCGTGTAACCGAATGCAAGATTGAGTATCGTTAATTCATTATCAATTATGTCAATACAGTCCTGATTTGGAACGAAATCAAAATTTGCACCCAATGGAGCAGAACCTGGTACTTCTATTGTATATTCTTGTTGACATCCCGTTTCTTGCTCGATAATACTAACAAAAACACTTCCTGGTAATTCATTTAATATGTGACCATCTACACTTGTTTGTCCATCCCATGTGATGTTATAGTTATCAGGTTCATCAAGAATAAGCTCAACAAAAGAACTATCTCCAAAACAGACTTCGGGCCCGTATATTACTCCTAACGAGAACGTATCAATCACATTGACGGTTAAAGGTAAAGTAACATCGTCAGAACAACCGTCAGAAAGCGATACGTAATATGTAGTTGTTTGAGAAGGTGAAATCGTGTGGCTTTTGCCAAATCCTAATCCCTCGTCCCATGTAGCGATTATTTCATTATAACCTCCAAATGCATCTACAAATATTGAAGTTGATTCTTCAGGACAAAGTGTATCCAAAAGCGCATACGTTGAACCAGAAATTTCTTCAGAAATTGATATAAATACGCTCGTTTGATCTTCACATTCTCCTGTTCCAACGATATATTCTAATTCATGAAAGCCTGAACCTAGATCAGCTGATATCATCTCCGGAGAAGTCATATTTCCGTTAATAAAAAATGTCCCATTAGTAGGAGCTACATCAAATGAAATTAAGGAATCATTATAACAATAGTTATCTTCAAGATTGTTAATCTGTGCTTCAAAAAACTCAGTTATCTCAATGTTTACTGGTGTTGCACAACCCAAATCGGTTATGAAGTATACTTCATTATCGCCTATATTTAATTCTTCAGGATTTACCAAGCCAGACTCAGGAACTAGTATTCCATCACCTTGCCAGTATCCTTGATTGCCTTGATTATCTAAATTTTGTAAACCCTCGGCTTCACAGAAACTGTAGTCATTAAGAATTAAAGCTTGTTCAATTTCTATCATGACGGAATCGCTACAACCTAGAGTGTTGAAATATATAGTTGTTTGAGGTGAATTAACAATACTAGGGTCGAAGTAAATTTCATTATCTATTTCAATAATACCTTCACCAGAAAATGTACCTTCCAAAGGATTTGAAGATACTAAATCTCG
>CAZMKA010000081.1:8832-15864 GCA_964566605.1 uncultured Saprospiraceae bacterium
ATAGCAGAAGACTTCCGAACCTGATAAGTCTAAATATACATCTTGAATATAAAGCGTAAATCTATCTTGGCAACCAGCTTGGGTTCTTGTAAACTCGTATTCTCCAGGAGATAAATTACTTATGTCAAAACTACTATCTATGGGATTATAAGTCCCAGGTCCTGACCATTGCCCAGCGAATAATAATTGAATACTATCTGTTTCTGAACATACTGTCATATCATGTCCCGCCCATACTTCCGATATAAAAATTTGTAAGCTATCAACACATCCATTAATTTCATAATAATATGTATTCCATTCATTGCCATTCGCATTCCAAGCCTCTAGTCGACCGACGTACCAATTAGAAATTCCTGGCCCTGTCCAAACCCCTCCAAGAGAATTTACATAATTTCGAAGATCAATTCGCTCATTGCTACAAAGTGTATCAATTTCTAAAAACTCAATCGTATCAACAACATGAACCTCTTTCCAATCAACACAACCATCGCTATTAGTGAATGAAATATCAAACACTCCTGCTACAGTTGTTGTAAAGACACCATCTTCAGTTGTATTGTCTCCCTCCCAAATTCCATCACTTGGGTTGTTTCCTGAAAGTTGAAATTCACTTTGACCTAGACAAACAGCTTGATCAAGACCAGCTGTAATAGGAGATATGAAAACAGTATCATAGGCTATACATCCATTTGGGTCAGTGTATTCTATAAAATCTTGTTGTATACCTGTTGAATAGTTCCATCTATAAAATCTATAGTTATTATCTGAGGATTGATTATCCATAACACTTGAATTCCAAACCCCACCAGGTATATCAATATTAAATGTGTAGCTAGAATTAGAAGAGCAAAAGGTATCACTCAAAAATGGATTCAATATATTGGGAGAGGGTAGAGGAATGTAAATAAATTGATCTTCAGCCATACTACCTGTCGCTGTATTTGTTACCTCTACTTCAATTAAAAACATGGAATCACTACATACTTCTACTATTTCCGAATTTAAGTTAGTATGTGACCAATTTATATTATATGGCCCATCATCAGAACTATAAATTTCTACCTGAACTTCTCCACAATCTCCTGGACATGCTTGTTCAAGTAGAACAATTTGCACCTCAAAAGGACAGTCGGTTAATTCAAAATCAATGATTGATTCAAAATACAAAGTATCATCGCATGTATTGATAATGTATCCATTGAAAACAACAGTGTAATTTCCTGAAAGACTTAAGCTGTCTCCAAATTCTAAATTAATCAATGACGCGGTATTATCTTCATCACAATCAATTGCAGTAGCATTTGCTATCCCAGATCCATCCGGTCCAATTAACTGAAAATTCTCAGGAGTAATAATATCGCATGGGACTCTAGGATCAATACTGAATTCCAATGAACCTAGAGGACAATCTATTTCAGAGGTAATTTCAACATCAGTGTCAATTTCATCTTCGACTTCAACAGACCATTCCAATAACCATCCAGTTCCAAGAATATTATCATCCGAAACAAAATGAAATGTCATACAACCAGAGTTAGCAACTAATACTGGAGGATTTCCAACAACTCCAGTTAATTCAGTTATAATAGGAGCGTTGGTGTCGGGGCCATCATAAATTGTCAATACATCAAATACATCCTCTGTTGCGAAGAAACTAAAAATCGCAGTTATTGCTCCAGCGCCTTCTACACAAATTGTGAAAGTATAATCTTCATTGTGGTCATATTGTCCACCGATAGGTCCTTGATCGCTATCAGACATTGTTCCTTCACATTCAGTAACAGTGGTATCTTGCATTATAAATTGACCATTCGAGAAAGTGAATGCGCCCATTACAAGTAAAAGAGATAAAATTACATTTAGATATCGCATGTAGATAACTTACTTTTTAATAGTGACATCATCCGTGGTTAAAATGTTGCTTTCATTCATTGCTCGATCAATCAACATGATTTCAAACCTAGTTGTCTCGGTTTCTCCATTTCCAAAAATGAAAAGATTGGGAAATTCTATATCAAGTTCGCCTTGAATAGGGACATTAGAATCAGGTGGAGCTATAGGCCCCAAATAAAATTCATCAAATTCTTGCAATCTTAAATCTCTAACAAACAATGCAAATTGATCAGTTTCTTCAAAACCAATATCACCGTTTCCATCTTCATAAGAAATTGTAATAATTAATTCATCTTCAAATTCAGTTATGAGATTGCTTGAAATTGATTGCAATTCAATCTTTGGTATTTCAGATAACTCAGAAATTTCTCCTTTTGTACAAGCTGATGCAGTAAATAAGATACTAATCAGTCCTGCGAAAAGACATATATTCTTTAATAAAGTATAATCCATTGTTTGCTGGTATTTCTGTTGTTGGGTAAGGTCCATCTTTTACTTTGACTCTCATGTAATAATAATCTTCTGATAGCATTGGAGAATTAAGATTTATTTCAACTTTATGTGAAAAGTCAACTAAGGTTCCATTGAGTGCATATTCTTGAATAGGAGCATCTAAAACCTCCATAATCATAGTTGTGCTTTCTTGAAAACCATTGCCATCTTCAAAGCCAAAAGTTATTTCATTTACTGTAAAATTTTGAGGATTATTGATCGTGTCAAAAGCAAAATAGAGTTCAATCATATTTGCATTTTCGGGGATAATTATATTTCCAAAACCATTTTGACGTCCTAGCAATTCTCCTTGATGAAACGCTACAGCACCAAATAAACTAGGATTTATGAAGTCAGCTTGTGCTTCATTTCCTGCTAAATCAAGTGCTCCGTTCTCAATCCAATTTTTAACATTTCCTATGTATTCATCTCCGTTTATATCCCAGTCACTATCTGGTTCTACTTCTATAGGCATAATAGGTTCTATCGTTCCCATCATTCGTTTCATGATAGCGGATTCATCAGGATTCCCTGGATCAACTCGAAAAGTAAGTGTACCATCATTTTTAACAGGAACTTGATAAACCAAAGAATGATAAGAACTTTCAATAGTTCTAAAGTCAGGTTCAAACGTACCATCGTGACATCCTGAATTTGCACAAGTAGGGTTAAATATATTCTGGTAAAGACCAGCTATAGAATTTGGGTCTATATCTCCAAAAACGAAACCAACTGTATCCTGATTTACAACATTGTTGTCAAATGGATTTTCTTCATCAGTTACTCTAGGTTCACAAGAAAGACTAATTGTAATAAGCAGCAATGCTGAAAATATATAGCTTAATATTTTTACTTTTTTCATCATATTCTATCAAATAAAGAACGAGCACTAGGATCTAATAATCCTTTGTCCAAAACAGTTTGTTTAATACCAAATATATCAGCAATTGTAGGAACGATATCAGCTGCATCTCCTACAGGATTATCTTCACTTCCTACACGAAGTCCAGCCTCTACGCCTGGCCCCACCATTAAAGAAAAGATTCTTCTAGAATTTCCACCATCATGATCATATGCAAACCAATCATTGTAGTCTTGAATACCATTATGTTCAAGATCTCTGCCGTGTTCAGGCATAACAATCATCGTTGTATTGTTTGACATTCCAGGAATGTTTTGAATCTCTCTCCATAAGTATCCTATACCGTGATCAGCTCGATGCATGTTTTTCAAGTAAGAACTGAAATTTGCATGACAAGAATCAACATTCGATAAATCAACAACAGTTACTTTTGGTTTAAACCAATGAAGCAATTCTAGTGTATAACCTAATACTTTAAGATCTCCATTATCATTTACAGGAGGAAGAAATATATTTCCATTTTTATTAAAGATACTTTTTACAAAGGTTTTTATATTATCCTCTTCGTTGTCTGTATTATATAGATGAGGTATTTCGAATCCATCTGCCGAGAAGTTGTTGTTCAAAAAACTTCTCAACTCAGCTATTTTATTCCATTCATCTGTTTCATGATAATTCTTAAAGTTCATGAAATGGTTTTGTCCAGGTGTGCCAAAAGTAACCGTTGGTGCAATAAAATTTCCACCATACTTAGCACCATATTCAGGGTGTGTAGAATGATTCAAAAGAGGACGTGAAGCTGCAGTGTTTGTGCCAACATACCAGGTGTCAGTTGCATTAAATCCAGCATGTTTACGCAAGTATTCAAAAATTGTAGGAGCTGCTGGTCTTTTCTTCAATCCTCCAGCATCAACAGAAGAATAATTTCCAGACATTGCTGCAATTAGACCAGCAAAGTGTCCTGTTCCACTTTTTGTAAAACCAACTTCGGGAAAAAGGGTACCTTGAGATTCTATAGAGTTTTGTAATAATGCATCAATTGGAATACTACCTATCAAATTATTTTCTACATCATCTGTTCCATATGCTATTTTTGTATCAGGAGGTGCACCATTTAACATGTTGTAAAAAATATTTCCTTCAATATCTTCATTTTGGCTTCCAGCCAAATACCGCATTAATACAGATTCTTGTTGCCTAACCCCACCTCCAAAAAGCACAAACACAACATGTTCAGCCATTGGTGCTGTAGTTTTAGAATTGATTATTCCACTAGGCAGAATATAAGGGAATAGACTTGATGATAAAGCCGCACCCGCTGAATTTTTTATAAATTTCCTTCTTTTCATAATTAATCAATAATGGTAATGTTCATTTGAAGTTGCAAATGAAAAATAGAAAACATCAGGTGTTAAATCTGGTGTGCTTATAATATAGTTAAGCATCCATGCTAATTCAGCTTCAGTAGGTTGTCTTGTGTAAAACAAGGTATATGTTTCTCGAATGAACGTTTCCGGATCAGCAAACATCTCTTCTGTAGTTGGGACAATAGGATTATCAGCCATATATTTACTTACCACAAGGTCAAATGAAATTTGTTTATCTCCTATTGATCTTATTGCATCCAATGTTTCTAATAAAGTATTCGGTCCTATTGGTTTTTGAAACAAATTAGTATATACAATTGATACAAATTGAGCATCTGTTTTTGCCTTATTTTTATCTGCATTTACAGGTAAAACCTCTATCGAATTAACATCATATATAGTATAGACTTCTTCTGAGCATGACGAAATCGTCATTAAAAAGAAAGCTCCTACAACTAGTTTAGTAAAAATTTGCATATTCATCTGTTACTAAAATTTTCGCAATTACTTGATTTATATCTTCATCTACTTTGTATGACTCTAGCAATGTAGCTACTTCAGCTGCAGCTCCCTCTCTTTGTAAGAAAACTTGATAAGCCCATCGTATCATTCCTTCTTTCATTGCAGTTGAATTTATCATGATATTTATATAATCTTCCTTACTATTTCCATATTCACCAAAAATAGTGTTGGGCATTGAAAATTCTACCATCTCATAAGCTCTTTCATATTCTTGTTCCAATGGAAATCGAAATAATAGCTGATCAAATGTTGCATATATGAAATTGAATGAATTCATGTTGAGTTCATCATAAAAACCATTGTCTATCATAAATGTGTATAGTTCATGATATTTTATATCACCACTAAAAAGTTTGTTGGGAGAATCAAACATCCATTCATATCGTCTTAATTCACTTAGTCCTTTATTATAGCCTTCCCAATTTTGAGCAATAGAATCTTGCTCAACTTGAGTAATTAGGTCATTAACTTTTCTTTGAAAAATTTCATTGTCAGAAGTACCATCCAAACAACGAATTTTAGCAAGTAGATATAAATTGTTACAATAAGCTTCTAGATAAGAACCCTCATTTTCGCTAGGCGTTTCATCTGTCATTAAACGATTTATAAGATCTAGTCGAACCTCTTCACTTAGGTCAGCTTCGTTTAATAAATCAACTTCAATAGATTTTTCTACATCTGTAGGACCTCGACCTATTATATCAATAAACAGACGGTTTACATAGTTCTCTATCTTAATTTTTGAAATTCCTGCGGAAGAGAAAGATTCATTGCCAGGCACAACTTCTTCAAACTTTGAATTACATCCCAAAAGTAATGAGAATAAGAATACTAGAAATAATGGCTTATATAAATGACTCTGAATCATTTTTGGATTTATTGCTTTCGTTTATTAATTGGTTTTGTAGTATTCAGGTATGTTTGGTTAATTTAAACTATTAAATTCTCAGATTAAATAATTTAAAAACGGCTACACTTTAACACAATATAGTTGAATTTGTAATACAATTCAACTTACAATATAATTTATATATAAAATAAATGAATATCTTATAGGTAGACTACATTAATTTTAATTTCGTCGCACGTTTTGGCTATTTTTTTAAATTACTCAAGATTTCTAAATACTGTTGCAGTTTTTATAGTTGATGAAATAACATAAAATTAGAAAGTTTAGTAGCGTTTATTTTATTCTCATTTTATGAATATTGAATCCTAATCTTTAAAGTGTGTATTGAGTGATCATGTAAGGTAATTTTGTATTATGGAATCTTTACTGTATTGAGTTGATATTTTGGGTGACCAAAAAATAAACATCATTTATAGGTTATGTTTTACGGTATATATGATATTCAAAAATGTAATTAAAGAAATACAATAATTCATTACTATTTACGAACAATCGTTCGTATGTGTTTTTTTCTTAAAAAAGTGTGATTTACAACATTATTACAAACAGGCTATAATAAACAGTGAGATTTGAAACATATGTATGAAATTTATTTAAAAACAGAATAAAATTTAAAAACTGAAAAATTCAATTACATTTAATTGAAGCTTTTAGAATAAGAATATGATATTTTCTACATATAAGTTGACTTGTTCTAGTTTTAATGTCTAGTTTTACAATATGATTACAAATATTATTACATCAATTATTATTTCTGTCTTGGTCATTAGGTGACAAGAAGAATGCTTATTGATATAAAATATAAGGGCTATTCTTCATCTAGGAGCAGCCCTTTTTTAGTATACAGAATATAAATGAGAAATAAATATAGCAGACAAGTTACCCAAGATCCATCGCAACCAGCGGCACAAGCCATGTTGCATGCACTTGGTTTAACTAAAGCAGATTTAGCAAAACCTTTCGTTGGGATTGCAAGTACAGGT
>CAZMKA010000082.1:0-15795 GCA_964566605.1 uncultured Saprospiraceae bacterium
CCACATTAGCTTAGGAAGCTTATTTCTTATAAAGAAGCAACGTGCTTAGTTAACTTACTCTTCAAGTTAGCTGCTTTATTCTTATGTATATTGTTGTGTTTAGCTAATTTATCAATCATACTGATAACCTTAGGTAAAAACGTTTCTGCGTCTTTCTTCTCCGTCATTTCACGAAGATTCTTTATAGATGTTCTTGCAGACTTCTTATAATATCTATTATGAAGTCTTTTCTTAGCATCTTGTCTTACTCTTTTTAACGCTGACTTATGATTTGCCATGTTACTTTAAATTTTAATTTGGAGCGCAAAAATAGTATAAAACTTTCATTATACAATAGTTAAGTGAAAAAAAATCACATCTTTTTTTACTGTTTTATTGAATACCGTTATAAAACGTGAGTTGAAAGCCGAAATAATGTGGCCTATCACTTGAATTTGAAGGCACATTTGCTTGTTCATAATATAAATATTCAGCGCTATGGTTTATATCATTAAACAAATAAGTATAAAAAGGCTCGATACATACAGCTACCCTTTCCGAAGTAATTAGTCGCATTCCTAGACTAATCTTTAAGTTATAAGTAGGTTCGTTTAATATCGTCCGATCATTCGCTGTACTTCCTATCAAGGTAGTCATATTAAGAACATCTCTTCCCGCAGCAAGCCCTAAACTATATCTTTCGTATAAAAATTCATATTTCAGATTGAAGCCCGACATTCTATATCGCACCTCTCTTTCGAAACTCGCTTCAGTCACTGGAACCTCTCCAAACGCCTGCCTTCTTCGCGAAGCACCATGCCAATTCGCACTAATCCTCGCATAATCCCATTTATAACCTAGCCCTATACTTAAACCATTAGCGAAATTAAGATTGGGCATCTCCTTTCCTTGAACGAGCGTTTCAGCGTATAAGTCATTGAAAGCCTCTACAGCCATTCTATTCTGTTCACTTGATATATATGCAGACTCAAACCCTATTTTGAGGTTTACCTGTCCGTTCAATTGTAGAATAAAACAAACACCAATGATTAAAAGACATAAATTCTTTTTCATGCGAACATTGAAATTTACCGTAAAAAAAAGGATATTTTTCGATAAACCGTATATTCGTGTTCTTTATTTTAAAGCATGAGCAAAAAGAAAAAAAAACAATCAGCCCCTTCTTCACCCAAAGTGAAGAAAAAGAAATCCATAGTATTTCCTGATTTTGCCTTGGACAAAAATTATCTTATCCTCTCTGCAATTCTTGCAATAGTGCTTGCTTTTGCTCAGTACGTACAAACATTACCGTACGAATTTGTCCTTGATGATATAATCGTTTTAAGTGAAAATTCTTTCGTTAAAAAAGGCGTTTCAGGTATTCCTGAATTAATGCATACCGAAAGTATGGTAGGTTACTTCGGGGAACAAAAAGATTTAATTCCTGGTGCGCGTTATAGACCTCTTTCTCTCGTTACTTTCGCTATCGAATATGAAATCTTTGGTGGATTAAACCCCAGGATGAATCACCTTGTCAATATCATCCTCTATGCTTTATGCGGATTTTTGATTTTTATGTTTTTTGGGAAGATCTTAAAATCGAATAAGAAACTATGGCTTTCAGTCCCTATTCTAGCGGGACTTATATGGCTTTTACATCCCGTTCACTCTGAAGCTGTTGCTAACATCAAAGGACGAGATGAAATCATGTCACTCTTGTTTTCCCTTGGATGTATCTTGCTAAGTCTCTCTATTTTCAATAAAGACAAAGGTACTATCTTTAAATACATAGGACTATTTATATGCTTTATCCTAGGACTACTTTCAAAAGAAAACACCATTACTTTACTTGCAATAATTCCTGCAACATTATACTTTTTCCGTCCGCCCAACATGAAAAAGATGCTTACTCTTATGGGTGTACTTTTATTGTCATTCATTCTATATATAGTTATTCGTGCTGATGCAATTGGTGGTTTAGTGCCTGTTGGTGAATCACAAGATATTATGAATAATCCATTCCTTGGAATGGGTTTTATGGAGCGAATGGCAACGATTCTTTTTGTACTATTGAAGTATGTGGGGCTCAGTTTTGTTCCTTACCCTTTAACACACGATTATTATCCTTTCCAAATCCCAAGAGTAGGATGGGGAAATATTTTCGTTTTATTAAGTCTTGTTATACATGTGGGAATGGCCGTTTTTGCGATTTTAAAGTTTCGAAGCCGCAATATTTGGGCGTATATTATATTCTTCTACATAGCTTCGTTGAGTATCTATTCGAATATTGTCATCAACGTGGGAACTACGATGAATGAACGTTTCTTATTTGTCCCTACAGTAGCAACGTGCTTGGCTTTAATTTTGGGTTTAACCCAAATTTTAAAAAAATTCAACTTGCCAAAAATCGTATTGCCTATAATAATTGGATTAATCTCTATAATATATTTTGGCATATCTTTTCAACGTGCCCAAGTGTGGGAAAATGCATTAACTTTAAATAGAGCTGCAGTAAAAGTATCAACAAATAGTGCTCGTGCTAATTCATTCATGGCGACAGCATTGTTTGAAGAAGCAAAAACAATTTCTGATCGAAATCAGAAAAAGGCTCTTCTTGATGAAGCGACAATTTATGTAAATCGATCGTATAATCTATTGCCAACATATACGAATGTAAATATTATGAAAGCCGGAATTGCTGCTGAGCATTATAAACTTGACGGCGACCTTGATGCGCTTCTTAGAACATTTACCGAAATTGCTCCAAATAAACCGAGTTTATCATTCATGCACGAATACATAGAATATCTTGATGGCCGAGATGACGATAAAATGATGGATTTCTTTTATAACGTAGGTTATGAAGTGTTGGCTCTTCAAAATAACAAATATGACTGGGGGCTTAAATTCTTGAATTATGGCTTAATAAAAGAACCGAATAACGCTAAAATCAATTGGGCAATTTCCCAAGTTTATGGTAGAGCTGGTAATATGAAACAGGCGAATGCATTCCGAAATAAAGCGATACAACTAGACCCTTCCTATATGAATAAATAATGGACTTCCAAACACACAAAACATATCAACTTGCATTACATTTTATAAAGGGACTAGGACCATCCACTTATACGAATCTTATTGAAGAATATGGCACAGCTGAAGCTGTTTTTCAATTAAAAGAAGATGAATTAAAAGAGTTCATTTCTCACAAAAAAGTGATTAAAGCAATTCTTGATAAGTCAACCATGAAAAAGGCAGAAAGTGAATTTCAGTTTTGCCAAAAACACGGAATCGATATTTTACATTACACCGATAAAGCATTCCCTAAGAGAATTTTATACTTTGACAATACTCCGCGCTTACTCTTTTTCCGAGGAAATGCCGACTTGAATACACATAAAATTGTTTCTATTGTAGGAACCCGACAAGCAACCGAACGAGGGAAAATACTTTGTCAAAAAATCATTGAATCTCTTGTGGGACATAACGCATTAATCGTAAGTGGTCTAGCGTATGGTGTTGATGTCGCTGCTCACAAAATGGCATTAAGAAATAAGCTCCCCACTGTTGGTGTCGTTGCACACGGTTTAGATGATTTATATCCTGGAGAACACAAATCAACAGCGACAAAAATGCTTGATAATGGAGGAATTCTAACTGAATTTCCTTCCAATACAGAAATGATTCGTGAGCTTTTCCCTATGAGAAATCGCATAGTCGCTTCAATGTGTGATGCATTAATTGTCGTAGAGTCTGCGAAAAAAGGAGGTTCACTAATTACTGCGAATTTCGCGAATGAATACGGAAAAGATGTATTTGCAATACCAGGCAGACCAAACGATGAATTCTCGGAAGGATGTAATCTCCTTATAAAGTCACATCGTGCACACATGTATGAACACCATAATGACCTGGAATATATCATGCGTTGGGATAAACCCAAAAAAGTAAAACAAGGTCAACTTTTCCCTGAATTATCGGATAATCAATCGGAAATTATACATTGTATCCGCAACAAAGGTGAATGTCATATTGATGAAATCAGCAAAATAACAAATCGCCCAACATCGAAGCTTGCTGCAGATTTACTTCAACTGGAACTGAAGGGTCTTATTAAAAGTATTGCAGGTAAAAGATACATTTGTATCTAGTGTTTGTTGATATAAAATCGAGTGATATAGTATTAATTTTATGTAAACAAGTCTTTCATGAAGTCTATGCATAATAACTAAACCCACACATTAATCTATCTTTGTAAAAAAACTATATGCGTTACGTCTTCAACTCATTTATAATTATTCTTTTTTTGATCGCTTGTACACCACATAAAACCGTAACTTATACACCTACAGCGAATAGTGATAAAATACCTGAAAGTGTGGATGGGGCTTTCGCCCAAAATATTATTCTACTTATCGGTGATGGAATGGGCATCTCTCAAATTACTGCTGGGATGTATTCGAATGGAAACAAACTTGCACTCGAACAATTTAATAAAATTGGCTTTCATAAAAATTACGCATATAATGATTTAATTACAGATTCAGCAGCCGGAGCAACCGCTTTTTCATGTGGTGTGAAAACATATAACGGAGCAATAGGCGTCGGTCCCGACACACTACCTCGATATACAATTCTAGAAGAAGCTGAAGATAGAGGATATTTGACTGGTATGGTTACATCTTCTACCATTGTACATGCTACACCTGCCTCGTTTATTGCCCATAATAGACAACGAAGAAATTACGAAGAAATAGCTGTTGACTTCTTAAAAACCGATATCGACCTATTTATAGGAGGAGGAAATAAGTACTTTAGCAGAAGGCTTGATGAAAGAAACCTAACCGCTGAAATGGAATCCAAAGGTTATTATATGAGTAATTATTTTGACGAAGAACTAAATGATGTGGATTTTAAGAAACATAAAAAAATAGGTTACTTAACATCGGATGGTGATCCATTAAGTGTAGATCAAGGAAGAGATTATCTTCCTATTGCTACCCAAAAAGCGATTGACTTTATGGAGTATAATTGTGAGGAAAATCAAGGATACTTCTTAATGATAGAGGGAGCACAAATCGACTGGGGCGGACATGCGAACAAAGGAAATTATATCGTTTCCGAAATGATAGATTTCGACAAAGTAATTGATGCTGTTTTAAATTATACTAAAAAACACCCTGAAACACTGGTAATCGTAACAGCTGACCATGAAACAGGTGGTCTAGCTATTAATAAAGGTTCTACCATGAATAAACTTGATATGAAGTTTACTTCAGATTACCATACCGGAGATCTTATTCCTGTATTTGCTTCCGGACCACAAAGTGATCTATTCACAGGATTTTATGAAAACTCCGACATTTACCAACTTATGCGTACAGCGTTCGGTTGGCAAAGAGGAAGTAAAATGTAAATTAAACTATTTCTATTTATGCTGTTTTCTGGAACAAACATGCGTGTTTGAAACTATCAGAAATAAGTGCTATTTCACTGTTTGTGAATTCTACACTTCCTTGAAGATTTTGACGAATTTTGTCAATATCTTTGTTTAAAATTTCACTTAAACGCTTTGGTAAATTCTCTCTAGGACCTGTCAAGGAAAATAATTGACTAACGAAACGGGCGTGAGAATGTAGGCTAATAGGATTAGTAGACATATATTTCGGTTTTGTTAAAGTAAGAACATTCTTGCTTCAATGATTATTGGGGATTGTAGGTAATAATTCAAAAGCAAAAACTATTCCATAAATCGGGACGACAAATATATTAAAAATATTTTACATGTGTAAGTTGTTGTCTGAATTCAATTTGTGTAAGATTGTTGGTTTTTCTTATACTTTCCAGCGCATACTATAAACTATAGGAAATTTATTTTCATTTTCCTTTATCATAAATCTACCAGCCTCAGGTTCCACCATATCTTTGAAACAATTGTAAGGCGAATAGTCGAATTCATGAAAATCGGTCATTTGCATTCCATTGGATTTTAACGCATTGAACACTTCTGTAAGGCTATGATTCCATGAAAGAAATTTCGTTCTTAGATGCTCACTTTTGTCTGTGTAACTTCCTTCTTCAGTCTCTTCTATAGTCTGTCTATTGAAATAACTGTAAGTAACTTTCTTTACATCGTCATCAAACATCCATATGACAGGATGAAATTCTGCAATTACAAATTGTCCATCATCTTTTAAAAAACTTCGCACAACTTCAGCCCACTTATTTATATCTGGCAACCACCCTATTGTTCCATATGATGTAAACACTATGTCGAATTTTTCATTCAAAACTGTGGAATCCAGCGATAATATATCTTGACAAATAAACCTTGTGTCTAGTCCTAGCTCGTCTCTTATTTCCTCAGCTGATTGAATTGCCTTATCGGAGAAATCAACACCTACACACTTCGCTCCCATTCTAGACAAAGACATCGTATCTTGCCCAAAATGACATTGCAAATGAAGAATGCTCTTTCCTGAAACATCTCCTAACAAATCTAATTCGATTGAATTCAACGAACTTTTTCCCTTTTTGAAAGCTTCCACATTATAAAAGTCTGATACTAAATGCGGCTCAACGCGCTGATTCCAAGAATCCTTGTTTATCTTTAAATAATCCATCATTTTTAATTTTGGGCTCGAGCCCAAAATTAATTTATATTATTCTAATTAAGTCAGGAAAAATAATAATTAGTGCAATCACACCTGCTTGAATAGCGATAAACGGAACAATGCCTTTGTATATATCTTTTGTTTTAACCTCAGGAGGAGCAACACCTTTCAAGTAAAACAAAGAAAACCCAAATGGTGGAGTAAGAAAGGATGTTTGAAGGTTCATTGCAATTAAAACACCGACCCACAACATGTCTAGACCAAATGCATTGAACAGAGGTGTTACAACAGGAACCATAATAAAAATGATCTCTATAAAATCAATAAAGAAGCCTGCAATAAATAATATAATCATTACTATAATAAGAAAAACATAAGGCGATAAATTCGCATTGTTTACTAACTCAACCAATAAGTCATCTCCGCCTAGTAGCCTAAATAAAAATGCAAAAGTTGTCGCTCCTAGTAAAATAAAGAACACCATACTCGTAAGATGGACTGTTTGAATTCCTACATCTTGTAAGATCTTTATACTTAATTTCTTTTTGACGAAAGTCAATAAAATCGCACCCATAGCACCAACTGCTGCAGCTTCAGTAGGAGACGCAATCCCTGCAAAAATTGATCCCAAAACGAGAACAATCAACAATAATGGTAAAACGAATGCTTGAATCATTTTAGAAACAAACTTATCGTCTTTGAATGCTGCAATTTCTTCGTCGGATAGAACCGGAGCATCCTGGGGGTGAATTCTCGCCTTTATAAGAACATAAACAATGTAACAAAACACCAAGAACAAACCTGGAAGCAATGCGGCTTTAAACATTAATCCTACATCAACTGGACTTCCTCCTCGATTACTACTATTTATAGTATCAGCCAACAAGACAAGCAAAATTGAAGGTGGAATTATTACACCCAAGGTTCCACTTGCTGCTATAGTCCCCGTTGCTAAAGATACACTGTAACCACGCTTAAGTAAAGTCGGCAAACTAATTAATCCCATCGTTACTACTGTCGCCCCTACAATTCCTGTCGATGCAGCAAGCAATGCTCCAACAACAATAACCGAAACCGCTAAACCTCCTTTTATTTTCCCAAAAAGAACAGCCATCGTATCTAGTAGTCCTTCCGCAATCCCTGATTTTTCGAGCATTATACCCATGAAAATAAACAAGGGAACAGCCATCAGAACATAGTTGTTTACTACGCCAAAAATACGATTAGCTAATAAACGCATGTCTCGCATATCAACGAAGTCAGGGGCAAAAATAGAGCATGCAATCGCGAATAATATAGATAAACCTCCTAGCGTAAATGACACAGGATATCCCTTCAATATTGTAAAGAAAATAGAAACAAATAATATTAGCGCCAATATTTCCATTAACTCTTAAGCTTCTTTGATGATTTATAAATAGAACTTAGTCCTTGTAAAAACAACAAGAAAAACCCTATGACTAATAAACCTTTTTTGATATATAGCATCGGTAATCCGCCTGGCTGACCTGAACTTTCTCCTATACTCCATGACTTCAAAAAATAACGCTGAGTGATGTAAAGAATGATTATACACCAAGGCAACAAAAGTAAAACGCCACCTATAATATTAACCCGTGCCTTGTTCTTTCCAGACATGTTTGTATAAAATACATCCACGCGTACATGTTGATCTTTCTGAAAAGCATAAGCTCCACCCAGTAAAAAAGTAATAGCAAATAAATACAACTCAAGTTCCATCATCCATACCCTGGACCATTGAAAAAAATACCTTAATACAACATCTATACACACTAATAAAACCAATAGAATACTACTCCACCCAGCAATTTTGCCGAAGAGCTCGTTAATCCCATCAATCGTGTTAAAGAATTTTTTCATTTCAAGCATTAAGATATTAAAGTATGGGCATACCGAAAAACGAAACTAGTATTGATTTTTTTATTTTGAAATGTTAAGGTTTTATTTTTGGCACAGTGTTTGGATAAATTATGAGTAGAATAAAAATCTGAAAATGAAGTATCTTTTAACTGTGATTTACTCACTGGTTGTGAGTTTTATGTTTACGAATGGAACACCTGTAACTAAAAAATCCAAGCCGACGATGTCTGAGGCAACTATCAACTATATCGATCAATACAAAGATCTTGCAGTTGCTGAAATGTATCGAAGTGGAATTCCCGCATCTATTATTTTAGCACAAGGAATACTTGAATCCGGCAACGGTTCAAGCTCACTAGCTGTTAATAGTAACAATCATTTCGGTATAAAATGTAAATCATACTGGAAAGGTGGAACATATTATCATAAAGATGATGACCTTGATGATAAAGGTAAATTAATGGATTCTTGTTTTAGAGCATATGAAACTGTAATCGACAGCTATGTAGATCATTCTAACTTTTTAATGTACACCGCTCACTATTCCGTTCTTTTTCAATACGATAGAACCGATTACCAAAGTTGGGCAACTGGATTAAAATCTTGTGGCTATGCTACAGATGAGGCTTACGCCCAAAAACTAATTGACAAAATTGAACTATACGACTTGCATGATTTTGACCTATGGCAAAACCCATTCGAATTATTATTCAGTCAAGGAAATGACGATTAATATAAGGAACCGATCAATTCGAGGATTAAAATAAACTTTGATACAAAGAGGTAGTCTCACAAGCAGACTGCCTCTTTTTTTATTTTATAAGATTTGTATTGTGCAATTTAACTTAAACTCATCTTATTAAATTATCTTAGCTGTTGAAACAAGGAGTAGTATATTGATCATTATTTTATTTATGCAGTAGATTTTTCTTTTTAAGAGTTGTTTTTTAAGGTCTCTTTTTCATAAATAAGATTTTGCTGATATAAGGCTCTGACAATTTCGACTCTTATTTCAGCTTTCATTAGCTAAGTTATGAGTCTCACTAATTTAATTATTGAAAATCACAATTTATTAAAATGAAATATGTTCCATTCTATGCTTTATGCATTTTGTTCTTTATAGCATGTAAATCAACAACTTTAGGAAGCTCTGCTAAAGTTAGTAACATGTCCGAATTAAATGAAGCAATTTCAAATGCACAACCAGGCGATGTAATTATAATGGCTTCAGGAACTTGGACTGATGCCAAAATCAAGTTTTATGGGAACGGAACCGAAAAGAAACCGATTACACTAAAAGCTGAAAAAGCTGGTGAAACAAGAATTGAAGGTCAATCATATTTACAACTTGGTGGCGAATACTTGGTTGTTGAAGGACTTCACTTCGAAAACGGTTATTCTCCAATTGAAAGTGTTATTCGCTATCAAATTGGTAAAGACTCCACAGCTTTTCATAGTAGAGTTACGCAATGTGTAGTAAAAGATTTTAATAAGCCTAGTCGATTAACAAATGATCGTTGGATTTCATTTTTTGGAAGACATAATACAATGGACTTTTGCTACATAGCAGGAAAAGCTAATGATGGGGAAACGATGAGAATCTTTCAAGGAGGAAACAAACACCAATTCAATCACCACCAAATAACTCATAATTATTTTGGGCCTCGACCAAGAAAAGGTGGCCCAAGAGGAGAGACAATAAGAGTAGGAGATAGTAGTTCAAGTATGACTCCTGGTTATGTAAATATTTCACATAATTACTTCGATAGATGTAATGGTGAAGTCGAAGTGATATCTGACAAAACGAACTTCAACACTTTCAAAAATAATATATTTTATAAATGCGAAGGATCATTGGTAATGCGTCATAGTGACTTTACAACTGTTGACGGAAATATGTTTATCGGGGGAGATGAATCTGATTTTTACGGTGGTATACGTGTTATTAATTCTGGTCACTGGATCATGAATAATTATTTCTATAAAATAAATGGATATGAATTTAGAAGCCCACTTGCTTTAATGAATGGAATTCCAAAATCACCATTAAATAGATATAAGCAAGTTACTGATGTTGTTGTAGCCTATAATACTTGGGTTGATTGTAAATCCCCTTTCCAAGTGGGAGTAGGACAGAACATGGCTAGTGTTGACGTTCTACCTAAAAGTGAAATAAGATCTGCCCAACCAATAAGAACTTTGGTAGCAAATAATATAATTTATAATGAACAACCAGACGATTCGCCAGTCGTAAATCATCATAGAATTGACGGTGTAGAATTCATAAATAATTTAATTGATAATGGAGGAACGCCATTTACTAGTTTGGGGTCACTTGATAATCAAGAAATCGAAATGGCAAAAATAAATGATTGGTTATTGGCACCCATGGGAATGGAAAGGCTTGATTCAACATATCAAGGATTTGAATTTGAAAGAATAGAAAATGACCTTTTAGGTAATCCTCGTAGTAATAATAAACCGGGTGCAATTGCAGACTTGTCAGCAGCTAAATCATTTAATTTAGCAAAAGATAAATATGGACCATCTTGGTTTGATGCCAATCCAAGTAAAACAAAATCAACAATTCATACAGCAGCTTCATATGATGAATTAGTTGTAAAATTAAACGAGGCAAAATCAGGTGATGTAGTGGAAATTACATCAGATGCAATTACAATAACTAGCTCTTTAAAAATAGATAAAAATATTACTGTTCGTGCTAAACAAGGAACTACTAATCTGACTTATGCTGGTAATGCAATGACACCTGCATTCGAATTAAATCCTGGTGGAGAATTAAATTTAGAGAATATTAATTTAATGGGAAAAAGTGGGCAATTAAGTTTTGCACCATTAGAAGAAAACATGTCTTCTGCTTATAAATTGAATATTGCAAATTGTACAATTGATGGGTTCGATTATATTTTAAAAGCTTCAAAAGGATCGTTTGCCGATTCATTAAACATGACAAATACTACATTCCAAAACTGTGCAAATGGTTTTGTTCTAGCTGCTGAAAAGAAAGGAGATTACAATGCAGAAATGGTAACTTTCTCTGGTTGTACATTTAATAATGTTGCTCAGAATGTTATTCATTTCTATAGAGGAGGATACGATGAATCAACGATAGGTGGCTATTTAAAATTAAATAATAATACATTTACTAGTTGTGGTGCTAAAGAAAAAAGTAGTGTGTTAATTAAAACTAGAGGAATTATTAATGTATTAATTAAAGGGAATAAATTTACTAATAATCGAGTAAGTTATGTTGCTATCTTATGGGGAGCTAAAAACAATTTGCATAGTGAAAATACCCTTTCAAATTCTGGTATAATTAAAGTTGAAGAACAACAAAAACTAGAGCTATTATATTAATATGAACAATATAAATTACCTTTTTATTCTTTGCGGATTAATTATTTTTTCTTGTAAACCAGACTATCAAGTTTTTGTAAACAACGATCATTCCTGGAGCAAATATGGAGATGCGAAATGGAAAATAGAAAACGCAGAATTAATTGCTACCGTTTATGAAGGAGACGGATGGTTAGCTACAGATTCAACATACGAAAACTTTATTTTAGAATTAGACTTTTACCCCAGTAGCGAAATAAATTCAGGCGTTTTTATTCGATGTAAAGACACAGCAATTGATCCCGATATTTGTTACGAATTAAATATATGGGATGCTCACACAATTGTAGAAAATAGAACCGGCGCACTAGTAAGAAGAGCTCGTCCATATGCACATATAAATACTATTAATAAATGGAACACTTACAGAATCGAAGCTAATGGAATTAAATTAAAAGCATGGATTAATGACACACTAACTATTGATGTTAAAAACTCGGAGTTAACAAGTGGACATGTAGGTTTACAAGCAAAAGGTACAGGAGAAATTAAATTCAGAAATATAAGAATTACACCTACAAAGTAATAAGATGAAAAACACCCGGTTGGCTAAAGCATTAACCCTTTTTTTACCGGGTCTCTTTTTATGGGTTTTAATATTGGCACAGGAAGTGTAACTTCTATGGCAAAGGCAGGAGCGACATATGGCATGTCTTTATTGTGGACAATAGTAGCTTCTTGTTTGGCCACTTATTTCATGATTAACCTTTACAGTAAATACACAATTGTAACTGGGGAAACCGCTCTTCAAGCTTTTCGAAAACACATTCATCCAGGCGTAGGAATCTTTTTTATTGTTGCGTTAACCGCAGGTGTGATGGGTAGTGTGATGGGAGTAATGGGAATTGTCGCAGACATTTCTTATGTCTGGTCCAAGTCCTTTGTTGATGGAGGAATAAAACCTATTTATTTTGCAGCATTTTATATTTTATTGGTTTACATTATTTTTTGGAATGGAGAAACCGATTTTTTCAAAAGAGCATTAGCGGTTATTGTTGCAATAATGAGTGTATGCTTTTTAGCTAATTTCTTTTTATTAATGCCACCAGTTTCGGAAATATTTAATGGGTTAATACCCAAAATTCCTGCAGTTGTAGAAAGTGAATCCAAAGGACCATATTTAGTAATTGCCTCATTAGTGGGGACCACCGTTTTTTCAGGACTATTTATTATTCGTACAACATTAGTTAAAGAAGCGGGCTGGGGCCCAAAAGATATGAAAAATCAGCAGCGTGATGCAATCGTGTCCGTGGTGCTTATGTTTATAATTAGTATGTCAATTATAGCAGCTGCAGCAGGAACACTTTACCCGGAAAACTTAGGCTTAACTAAGGCCTCACAGATGATTGAATTACTTGAACCATTAGCAGGAAAAATGGCTGTGAGTATTTTTGCTATAGGAATAATTGCTGCGGGAGTCTCTTCACAATTTCCAAATGTTTTAATGCTGCCATGGCTATTATCTGATTATAATCAGTCGCCGAGAAATATGAAACTATCAAAGTATAGGGTGATGGTATTATTAATTTCATTACTTGGATTAGTCGTGCCGATTTTCGATGCGAGACCGGTGTTTGTGATGATTATATCGCAGGCTTTTAATGCTGTAATACTGCCGATTACCGTTGCGTGTATTTTTTATTTGGGTAATAAAAAAGAGATCATGGGTAAATATTCTTTTGGTGTGATTACGAATATTATTCTTGGCGTGATATTGTTGTTTTCATTATTCACTTCATTTATAGGCGTGCGCGGAGTGCTTGCGTCGTTAATGTAATAGATGGTAGTGTTCGAGGATGAGGGTCTTGAATAAATTCCACCAAAAGCTTTTTTTATTTACAATAAATGAGACCGTTGAGAAAAAATATACCCTCATAGAATTATTCCTATAATAAAATATCCATTCCTAAAAGAATACGTTTTAAAATGAAAATATTTAGTTCTTTGGTATAATTCTACCTTCTTTGAATCCATCTAGAAGTTCTAAACCAACAATATCATTCTCCTCCATTACGAATCTTAATTCAGCATCCATTCCTGGCATATAAAATTGATTGTTTGACTGTGATGTAAGGTAAAACTGCATGGAATTAAACGAACTAAACAAAGAGTCATTTTTGTAAAAAATATCGATGTTACTATTTTCATCAAACTTATAGACACCCTCATAATTTTTCAATATTTCACTGTCAAGTTCTACAGATTTTCTAGCGTACGGTATATAGTAAGGTTTGTCATTCAAAATAGCTTCTATACTCGTATTAATTTCTCCTGCAATTGGATGTCTAGCGTTGCTAAAAATTATAATTGTAAGTGAATCTTTCTTATTTACTAAATAATTAAACCCTCCGTTAATTAAATTTGAGTCATTAAATAATTCTTTTGTTGATGAATTATTTAACAGCTTTAAAAAATCCATTGGCGTAGAATGAAACTCTCTAATTTTAATTGTATCTGATTCTTCTCTTTCGTATTCATGCCATTCCAATCCGTTTCCTTTATTGGAATATGAATGACCTAAAGCACTTGGTTTATTACTATTTTCTAAATAAAACGTATTTTCCAAGTCTAGTTTTTGACTTAATTTTAATAATGCCTTATCCGTAGCAATATCTACATCTTCATTTTTGCCAGATAACGAAGATAATAATAGTTCTTTTTGAATTTCAATTGCAAAATAATATGAAAAATGGCCAAGGTTAAATGAAGTCTCTGAAGTGAAAGGAATTTTTCTCATGTTGTCTGCATACCCAAAATTTTCTCTGAAATATATTTCATCATCCTTTTGGATTAGAATTGTACCGCTAAAACGGCCAAGTTCAAAATACCTTTGTGCTAATTCACTAATTTGGCTTTTAGGGCTCTTTGCTATGTTTTCGTTATTACTCTGACCACATGAAATAAATAAGGTTATTATCATAAAAAAGGAAAAATAATGATTCATTTTTCTTGTTTGCATTTTGTAATATATGAATTTAGAAATTATTACTTCTTTTATTTAAGGTTGTATTTTATTAATGTTAATATCCTTTTTATCTCCCCACAAGATCATCGCATTAAATAATCTGGCTTTTTTAAATGAGCTTATCTCGTGAATTGAAATATCTTTCTTTATTATTTTTCCTTTTGCAATTAATTGTTCACGCATCGTTCCCCTTAGTAAAGGTTCTTTTGGCGTAAGCCATTTTTTCCCATTATAAAAAGCAATATTACAATAAGATGTATCAAGTATTTTATTATCTCTGTAGAATAAAACATCGTCGTAACTTTCTTTTGATTTATAATGTGCGTCTATAAATCCTCTATCCTCATATTTATTTAAATAGGATTCATTCTCAAGTTCAATTAATTTCAGAGACTTTATTTTTTTTGAATTATATGGAGATGTTTTTAGTTCTACTTTCTTATAATTAATGGCATAAGAAATGCGCAATTTATATAATCCCTTTTGAGGTAAATCATGTGCTTTTATTAAAGCCTTTAAATGTAAATGACAGGGTGTTTTATAATCTTCGAATGCTCTATTTACTCTATCTTGATGATAGCTAAGGTTACGAACTTGACCATTAATTAACCGAATACTTTCAAAAAGATGGGACATATATCTTATCTATTAGTTCGTTATATTCCGACCCCTCCTCGCTTTGAAATGTTATGCCTCCTCCGGAACGATAGAATGTCTTTTCCCCTTGCTTCTCCACATACCTTATCATTACGCAACTATCCAATGTTTCTCCATCATATATCCCAGCAATGCCCGTATAAAATCCCCTCGCTTCCTTTTCAGCATTCCGTATAATTTCGCGCGTCTTTTCTTTGGGGGCACCCGAAATAGATCCTGCAGGTAATAAGTCCATGATTATATGACCTAGTCGACTTTGCCAATCTTCAGGTAACTCACCAC
>CAZMKA010000083.1:0-2224 GCA_964566605.1 uncultured Saprospiraceae bacterium
GAGAAAAGCGGATACATGGCCTTAGCCCTGTTGAGTATTTTCGACGAAGAGTATCAAAGGATAAAACTTAATTTTACCGCCATTATAGGGTTCAATCTGTATAAAACTTGAAAGGGCCCTTTCAAGAAATGTGTTATAAATTAGATTGAATAAAATTCAAGAAATTATTTCTTATTTTTTTATTCAGTTTTTTTAATCTATTATAAGAAAGATGAAAGCGTTTTTGGTTTTGGTGTGTGAGTAGAGGGAATTAGTCTTGTGTTACAAAATTTGATAAGCCAATAGTTGAGGAAAATGTAATAATTTATTTAGTTGAAAAGCATCCAGAATTATTTTTTATTGACGACAATATTATTCAAAAACATTTTCGTGAAAAACTTGATAAGATTATGGTAATAAGTGAATTTAATTATCCGTATTATGTTTTTGAAGAGGAAGTTTTTCTTAGGAAAACCGAATTATTTAAATTTTTAGCAAAAGTAGTTTCAGAAAATGATGCAAGTTTATGGAAGCTAAAGGGAAAGCCAACTAATCATTGGTCAGATATGGAAACTGATTTTTAGTTCTCCTCTTCAATATTAGTTTCTCGGACAATATAGAGTGGACGCTCTTTTACATTGTTTCCTATCCTGCTAATATACTCGCCAATAATTCCTATTCCTATCATCTGTATTCCACCGATGAACAGAATGGAAATCATAATACTTGACCAACCTTGGACAGTACTTTCAAAGAACAGCCATGATACGATGGTATAAAGGATTAATACAATTGTCAAAAGAAATACAAAAATACCCATGCTGAATACAAACTTTAAGGGAGCATCACTAAATGCAGTAATTCCATCCAATGCGAAACGCAACATCTTCTTTAATGGATATCCTGTTTCTCCAGCATTACGCTCTGCTCGATCAAATTCTACATACGTTTGGCGAAAGCCAATCCAACTAATCTGCCCGCGTAAAAACTTATTCTTTTCAGGCATGTCTCGCAGAACTTCTACGATTCTATAATCCATCATTCTGAAATCTCCTGTGTTTAATGGAATATCAATGCTTGTAATCGAACGTAAGACTTTATAAAATCCTGCTGCTGTTATTTTCTTAAAGAATGATTCTCCTTTTCTAGAGCGCCTTTGGGCGTAGACCACTTCGTATCCATCATCCATCTTTTTCGCCATATCAAGAATCAATTCAGGTGGATCTTGAAGGTCAGCATCAATAATAACCACACGCTTACCTATGCATCGATCAAGTCCTGCAGATACAGCAATTTGATGACCGAAGTTTCTACTAAAGTCAATGTACTTGACGTTTTTATTTTGGGCGGAAAGCTCTTTAATTAAAGAGATTGACTTATCGGCACTACCATCGTTTATGAATATATATTCAGCATCACCTCCCAGCTGATTCATCACACTTGTGAGACGCTCGTAAAGTAAATGAATGTTTTCCTCTTCGTTGTAAATCGGAATAATGACTGAATAATCCATGCTGCAAAGATAGTTTTGTTTAGCTATTTTTTCTCCCTAGAATAAAACCAAAAATTGAACCGCATATTCCACCTATAATATGTGCCGCTTGACTCACATTGTCGTCTTGGAATACATGAACAATTTCTTTCCCCACAAACAATAATGCAACCAATATAAAAGTCAATGGAATCTTGCCATCTTTTACATTAGTAAAACTCACTAATAAGATCAACATAAATACAATTCCACTTGCTCCTAGCAAACCGGTACTGAAAAATGCCATATTTATTATTGCTGTTAATACAGCTGTAATGGCAATCATCATCAATGTTTTTCCGCTTCCGTATTTCTCTTCGACTATTGGTCCAAGTAATAAAATGAAGGTCATGTTTCCCAATAAATGATCGATACTTGCATGACCGATAACGTGTGAAAACATAGAAAATAGAACAACTGGATGAGCACTGAATTGTGTTCCTACAGAAAAGTAAGGCATAACATTTCCTGCCATAAAACTATCAATAAAAAATATAGCAGAGCATATAAGTGCGAAACTTAAAATGACTGGAGCGTTATATGAAATCTTCATGTTTTAACTTTTAGCGTTTACTGGTGCCACGAAATCTTCCAATGATTTATAAATTGTAGATTGAATACGTGGACGGTAATTCTTTTTCCCAAATTTATTATTTTCCATCGTAGGAAACGTCCTGTTGCTTAGTAGAATATATACTAAGTTATGCTCCGGGT
>CAZMKA010000083.1:2234-15770 GCA_964566605.1 uncultured Saprospiraceae bacterium
ACAAGTTCCTGTAAATCCTAGGTGCCCGAAAGTCGAGACAGAAGCATATTCGCTCATATTTTCATACTTCGATAAATCGAGTTGCTTCATATCGAAACCAACTCCACGCCTTGTTGAATATTTATATCTTGTAGTAAATTCCATGATGGTCTGTGGTGAAAGATAGGTCTTACCACCATAATTTCCACCATTCAAAAGCATCTGCATTAAGATGGCTAAATCATGTGAAGTTGTAAACATTCCAGCATGTCCTGAAACACCGCCAAGCATCGCAGCACCCATATCATGAACGTGTCCATGAATTACTTGATTTCTGAAATAAGAGTCTTTTTCCGAAGGAACAATTTCTGTAGTTTTGAAGGATTCCTTTGGGTTAAAACCCGTTCTTCTCATACCTAATGGACTATAAAAATTTTCAGCCGAATAATCATTTAAACTTAGCCCACTTTGTCTTTCTACGGTTTTTCCTGCGAAATAAAAACCAAGGTCACTGTATTTATATTTTTTATTATCTCTTAAATCGGAAGCTAATATTCGACTCCAGATCGTGTCGGGATAGTCATATCTCAGATATAAATTATTCGCTACTTCTATATTAAATGAATCGGAAACTGTACGTCTGTAATATTTTTCTAGCGTTTTACGCTTTTTAGATTTTGGGTCAATAGTATTTACATAAAACGGAATCCAAGCCGCTAATCCTGCATGATGTGTCATCATTTCTCTCAGGGTTAAATTCTTTTTATTCGTTGTGTCAATTTCCGAAATATAATTATTCATTGTTTTATCCAAATCCACTTTCCCTTCTTCATATAAATCCATTATTGAAACCGTCGTTGCAGCAATTTTTGTAATAGACGCTACATCATAAATGTCATCAATTTTCACTTTATCTTTTCCATCATAAGTGTGCTTTCCATAAGCTTTATGCCATACTACTTTACCGTCTTTTGCAACAAGAATTTGACATCCTGGAGCTGCTTTTTTTGCAATCATTTCTTCCACAATATCATCAATCAATCGTAAAGAATCGATCATCATTCCTACTTCCGAAGGTAACACATAGCCAAGTCGACCAAGTGTTTCTCTTTGAACTCCTTCACCATATTTATACTTTCCTACACTGACAGGTAATTTTCCCCGAATATCATCTGCACCAAAAATTGCTTGTGCTGTACGATCTTGCATAATGGAATCCTCCGTATAGGAAACAATTATTTCATCATGATTTTGGAAATATGTTAAAGCATATGGAGAACCAAAAAGAACTAACACGACTTCTGTTTCTGTGGACAGTTTATCTATGAGTTGACGTGTTTTTCGAGTAACCCCAAATTGCTTTCTTTCGTATTTACTCATATCGTGTAGAGCAATAATAACTCTGTCGTATTTCTTTAATTTTTCAAATGCACCTTCTTCACCATAAGTACTCATATCTTTTTTGGATTGGAAGTGGTCAATCTTAGCATATCCATCCATTCTTTTTTGAAAGTCAGTTTTAGATGAAGAACCGATGGCCAAACTTGCATATGAAATGGTGTCTACTTCAACAAATGGAATAATGTTTTTCTTGTCGGAAACGATAGTTATGGCTTCCGCCAAAATTCGACTCTTTAGGCTTACTCCTTCAGATCTTAAAAGATCTTTATTGATGTCATTTATCATGATTCTTGGCTTGTATTTCAAACCCATTTCATATTTCTTTCTAAGAATTCGAGACACACTTGCATCGATTTGCCCTTCTTGAATAAAACCTTCATCAACATATCGCTTGATTGCTTTTATCGCAATTTCGGCATCTCTAGGTAAACATATTATATCATTTCCTGCAAGAATTGCTTCTGCTTCTGCTACACCAGGTGGGAAATGTTTCGTTACACCTTCCATTTCCATTCCATCGGTAATTACTAATCCGTTGAATCCCATACTATCTCTTAAAATAGAAGTGACAGTATTATAGGATAAAGACGTTGGACGATTTTCTCTATTGTCAAGAACGGGAACACTGAGGTGTGCGACCATTATGCTACTTATACCTTTGTTTATCATATATTGAAAAGGATAAAGCTCTAAACTATCAAGTCGTTTTCTATTAAAATTTAAAACAGGTAGGTCGTAATGACTATCAACATTTGTATCACCATGTCCTGGGAAATGTTTGGCGCAAGCCATAACTCCGGCGTCTTCCATTCCTCTAGCATACTGGAATGATTTTATCGATACATTTTCTTTGTCTTCCCCAAAAGATCGGTTGTTTATAACGGGATTTGCTGGATTGTTATTTACATCAACAACAGGAGCAAAATTAAGGTGAACACCAATTCTTTTAAGGTCATATGCTACTTGTTTACCCATCTCATAAATCAATTGGTTGTCATTAATTGCACCAAGAGTTAGTTGACGTGGATAACTAGTAACGTCTTTTTTGAATCGCATACCAAGTCCCCATTCTCCATCAATCGCAACAAGTAAAGGAATGTCTGCTAATCCTTGATAAGTATTCGTTAATTCTGCTTGTTTTTGAGGTGTTCCTTGAAAGAAACATAAAGATCCTACTTTATAATCTTTAACTAATTTTGTTACATAATCAATGTGGTCTTGCCCTTTGTCTGAATGAGCACGTACCATCATTAATTGACCTATTTTTTCTTCAAGCGTAAGGGCATTTAATTTTTCCGACACCCAAGCTTCCTTGGGATCCATTGCGGCCATAGGAGATGTCTGTGCTTTTGGGCCTTGAGCCCACAAAAAAAAGACAAAAACAAACACTATACACTTTCTCATTTCCTTATTTTTTCTTGTAATGATGGATCAATTTCAACGGCTTTCTGATGGGCAAGTAATCCTTTATCCTTTTCACCTAAGTTATAATATGCATTTCCTAAATTATAGTATGCATATGCTTCATTTGGCTTTACTTTAACAGCTTCTTCGAAATAACGAACAGCTAATTCAAGGTTTTGACCTATTCCATTACTCACACCGAGCAGTCTCAATGTTTCGTAATCCGTGGGGTTAAGTTTATAGGCTTCATTTAAATAAGCGATTGAAGTTTGTAAATCACTCTTCTTTTCGCCGAAAAATCTTCCGCCGTTTCGATAAGCGACTTGTAAGTTCGTCAAGCCATTTTTGTTTTCAGGCTGTAATCTTAATAAATTATTATAGCTATTTATTGCTGCTTCTTACTGGTCCATGTATTGATAATTGTTACCCATTATAAGATAAGCATTCGCGTAGGCAGGATGAATTTCAAGAGCTTTTTTAAGGTATTGGTTTGACAAATTAAGCATTTCATTTCTTGATTGTCCATTTTTCATATTAGCAGATTTAGTAGACAAAGCTCCACCAGCTGCATGTAGGGCTTTTGCACTATTTTTGGAAACCTTTACGTCAGTAGTTAAAAGGGTAAAATTATTTTTCCAAACCTGAGATCTTGTAATTGTTTTAATCGAAAACAATGAACATATAATGAATACAATTCCGAGTATAAAAGGGCTTGCGCTCCGCTTGCCCAAAATAGAAGTTAAGATGAAAATTAAAGCGAAGATGAAGCCAAAAGAAGGAAGAAATAAAAACCGTTCACTAATGTTGGTTCCTATGTTGAAAACAATGTTGGACATAAGGAATAAAAACCCAAAATAAAATAGGATTCCATATGCCCACCCGCGCTGTTTTAGCAAGCCAATTATAGCTAAAACTACTAGACCCACATGTAGAATTAAACTTCCTATTACCCTTACATCGCCAAATGATTTAATACTAAAAAAATAAGGATAATAATCAGATGTTAACGGATGAGGAAATATCATTAATTGAATGTATTTACCCAAATTAAATAAGATTGATGCCCACATTTCAGCAGCAGAAAAAGCTACGATTTTACCTGCTTCATATTTTAAGAATGGATTATTCATTAATTCCATGCTCTCTTGTTCGATTGCTCCGCTTAATATATTTTGTCTAAAAATTAAATATAAAATGGAAGAGATTGCTAAGATTGCTGATCCTATGTATAGCTTCTTTGTGTTTGCTTGTTTCGAATAGAAAAAATAAATAGTAAGGGGAATAATTACGATGAAGACCAGTGCGTGTTCTTTTGAAAAATAGCTAATGAGCATGCATATGGTTGCAAGAAAATAATTGAGAATATTTTGTTTTCGAAGAAGCAGTATGCACATCGCTAATATCCCAAATAGTGCGACCATCAGTTCATCTCTACCTTTTACATTCGCAACAACTTCAGTGTGAATAGGGTGGCATGTAAACAAAAGCATGATGCAAAATGCGATGATATGATGATTGTCTTTAAACTTCGTTTTTGATAAAATATTACTGGTGAGAAGGTACAAAAAGATGCAGAGTAAGCTGTATAGGACAACATTTATAAAGTGACTCATGAAGGCCTTTTCTCCCCACAACGATTTTTCTATTGCGAAGCTGATTAGTGAGGCGGGTCGATATCTTCCTCCTTGGACAAGAGCTTCTTTTCCTTCCACCTTAAAAAAGCCGTAGAAACTATCATTTGAAAGAAGACTAGGAATGCCTTTTATACCTTGTTGAACAAATTGATTGTCAGTAAAAACGATAGCATCATCTTGAGCATATTCAAATGCAATAGTGGGGCTATATAGCAAAAATGCTAATAGACCAATAATCGCAATGTGCGCCTTGGAGTTAAACAAGATACTTTTCAAAATATACGCTGATAGTTACAAGAGTAAATATAACGATTTTTTATAATATGAAGGTATAGATAAAGACATAGTTTCTCATATAACTTTCGTTAAGATTAAACTATACAACTTAAGTTCTTATGATATTTTTAACAAAGGAAAGTTAAACGTATTAAAAATTGGGAAGTCAAATGTGTGAACCTTTAAAAATTTAAACTTATGAAAGAGACAGTAAAATTATTTATGTTAATTGCTACAATCTTTGTAGCGTCATCTTTTAGTTCATCAAAAGCAATTCAAAAATGGACAAAATTAGGTTCCAAAAAAGTTTCATTTCAATTAGATAGAGATGTTATTAGAGTTGGAGCTAATGATGGTAGATTTACCGAATTAAAAGTACAAGTAACAGGAGGTGCATTAAATATGCACAAAATGGTTATTGAATACGGCAATGGAACTAAGGACAATATTCCATTAAAACAGAACTTTAAAAACAATGGTACAAGAGTTATTGACTTGCAAGGAAATAAGCGAGTAATAAAAGATATTACTTTTTATTACGACACTAAGAACAAATCTAGACGTCGAGCTATAGTACATGTTTATGGACGAAGATAAAATGAATTAAAAAGCCTGCATTAAGCAGGCTTTTTAATTTCTATGTTTATTATTAATACTATTCTAAATTCATATTTTCTAGAATTAGTTTCGTTTCGAAACCACGTGAAATTAGATACTTAATTACTTTTTGGTTTTGTTTATATTCATTGGTGTCTGCGTAATCAATTTTCTTTTTTTTAATCAATTCAAGAAGTGTATTCATATATTCTTCTTCATCTATTTCCTTCATTGCTTTACGCATGCAGTAGTCGGAAATATCGTGCAGTTTTAATTGTTGTTTGATTTTATTTCTTCCCCATTTTTTCATTCGGAATTTACCTCGGGCATACGAACAAGCAAATCGTAATTCGTCGAGGAATTTTTCTTTAATGAGTTCACTCATTATTTCTTCAAGATCATCACCATAGACCTTAAGTTTCAGAAGTTTAGTTCTTACTTCTCTATGACTTCTATCTTTATAGGCACAATAATGCTTTAATTTATTTAGCGCGATTTCGTTCGAGTGATTCACAATCTTCTATATATTGATTAATGTGTTCTTCTATCTTAAGTGATGGGTCGTGATGAACGGAATGCCATCCGCATTCAATTGCAGCAGTGACGTTCTCTATAGTGTCATCTATAAAAATTGTTTCTTCAGGTTTTAAGTTTTCTCTTTTAGCTACTTCGTTGTAAATTTCATGATCAGGTTTTCTCATACCTAAGTCGTGTGAATAATATACTGTATGAAAAAGATCGTCCCAATCTTTTCTGCGGATGTTATGCTTTTTCTCTAAAATATGAAGGAGAAATTTTTGAATATGAATGGTGTTCGTGTTACTAAGTAAAAATAAGTTATATTTCCTTTTTAGTTCTTTAAGAAATGGAAATATTTCTGGCCTCACATCTAGAAGTATACTATTAAATGCTTTTATGATTTTTCCAGGATCAACATTACCTCCTTTAATACTTTGAATTTTCCATATAAAGCCTTCAATAGAAACTTCATTTTTCTCAATCTTGTGTAAATTGTCTCCTATTATTTCATAAACATTGTCTTTGTTTATTTCCATATCTAGGAGCTCGCTAAACTGTCTAAACATTTCATCGTAGTCCAGAGAAACAATTATTCCTCCCAAGTCTAATACTACATTTTTAATATTCATAAGTAAATTTCTTTTCAAGTTATAAAGACACTGCAAGTTACGGCTATATATTATTTTATTTTTAATAATGTGATAATTTGTTTTTTATCATGGTGTGTAAGAATAAACTTTGAAAGATTGATCTTGTGTATATGATAAATACAAAGTAGGGTCTAATTGCCATAGGACCTTGAAAACAGTGACTAACCCTTGCCTTCTTATTTTCAACGATGTTGACATTTAGTCAATTAAATCACTACGTGACCACTCGCCATCCCGCCCTCAACTGATGTTGAGGTTCCTTCGTTTTTAATTGACGTTTAGTCAATTAAATCACTAAGTGACCACTCGCCTTCCCTCCCTCAACTGATGTTGAGGTTCCTTCGTTTTTAATTGACATTTAGTCAATTAAATCACTGCGTGACCACTCAGTCACATCCATTCTCTCCTATCCGTTTCGGCAATGTACAGAGCATAGTCACGAAGTTTTTGGGCTTGACCCAAACTTATATACGGAATAATTGTAGAGCCCGCGGCAGTATGTAAAACGAAATTAGCTAACTTGTAACGTCTTTGATAAAGTGATTGTGTCACTTCAACAGATTGCGTTTTATACCAAGGGATTATTTCATGATAATTACCATATATTCCTTTCTTCCTGCGAAGAAATTTATCATTGATTGAATATCCCGATTTCTTCCATTGCACCCAACGTATGATTGTAAAATATAGAAAGTACAAAACACACGGAATGATGAACAAATAGTTTTCTAAATATATAGAGACTAGAATTCCTATAATAGATGGAATAAGAACAAAATAAATTACCTCACGAAAAAAGAAATGTTTACTTAATCCGAAATCATACGATTTTTCATCCAGCTCTTTGCCATATAAATATGCTAAAACATCTTGAATGTTTTCTTTACCTATTATTGGTACATTGATTGATTTATTATTATCTGATTCAATACTTCTTGCTTGTTTAAAAAAGATGATAAAGATTCCAAAAATTCTTCTCAAAGGATTATCGCCCCAAGCAACTTTTTGGATTTTATTATCTGGTGCTGTGTATTCTTTTCTATTTAATAAACCTGAATGTATCTTAAATCCACTTATAATTCTTTCAAATTTTAAATCAAAATATTTTAAGCTTGTTCGAATAACACTTATTACAACAAATAGTAGAATAACAAATCCTATGCTGTAGATAATATTAATAATATTATAATTTATTCCACCTACATTCTTTTCAATTTCGTCTTCTATTTTAAAACCGAAATCGTTTGATAAACTGAAAAAATAAGCAATTACTGCAAGAAGCCACCCCCCTGCTTTTAAATGGTTTTCTGTAATACCTACTTTAAGTAAATTCTTAATAGATAATCTATATATCTGCTTTACTTCTACCTCCTCTTCTTCTTCAAGTGTGTATTGTTCTTCTTGAATGCTTTGTGATTTTCTTGAAAGAATATATTCTCTTAATTCTTCAGCGATATCTTTATCAAGAGCATCAAATGAGAATTCTTTTTTGGCAGAGCCAGCTGTATCAACCTCAACTTTATATTTATTAAATATTTGTAATAATATATTTTGCTCGAAATTGACTGTTTGAATCCTTTCAAATGGTATGTTCAATTTTGTCTTTTTGAAAACGCCCTTTTCAATATAAAGTTCTCCATTTTCTAATCGGAAATAGAAACGATAATACGACAAGATTGACATTATGAAAACTATTAAAGAAATTACACCAATAGCTATATATATATAAATAGCTTTATTGTCTTTTGAACCAAATATAAAAATCGCTATTATTGGTAGTATTCCTCGAACTATTGCTTTATAGAATTTATATATTAAAAGTAGGATAGCTACTTTGGACTGTCGTGTATTTATTGAAAAATCATAATTATTCTGATTCATCATCATACGTTTTTATTGCATCATGTTCTTCTGATTTTTTCAGAATAAATTGTTTCATTTTCAATGCATCTTCTTGCAATAGACCAGGAACACTTAAATCAGATTTACTACCTCCTGCTGTATATATTTTAAGCTTTGCAAGATCCGTGCTTCTTTCGATAAGACTTTGAGCAACTTCACAGTGTTGTACTCTGTTAAAAGGAATATGTACTCTTTTTCTCCAGATTAATCCTTTTCGGTATATTATGTCTTTCTCTCGAATAACATATCCTTTCCATTTAAAAGCTGCAATAATTAAAATAACATTTAAGATGTATATAGTTCCTATTACGATTAAAACATGAGGTAAGTAATCAAGAATATTTGGATTTTCTTTTTTTGTGATATATAAAAATCCAATTGCAATTCCTGCAATCAGAATGTAAGTAAATAATGATGAGATTATATTTACCATCATATATTTCTTCTCAATTGGTCTGAAATTTATTTTTTCTGCTTGTGGAATAGAATTAAAATCTATAGGAACATTGCTAAATGAATTCATTCTTTATCGCTACATTTATTTAATACGTTTTCTAATATTGATCTTGCTTTTCGTAAGTTAGCAACATCTTCTTTAATAAAGATGAGAAAATTTCTTGACTGTTTTAGGGATATTCCTTTACGTACTCCATGTTTTCCTACATATGCCATAACACTTTGGAAAAATGCAGTTTCATAAAAACTTGATTGCGGATTAGAAACAAAGTATCCTCTTAGCTTTCTACCCTTCAATGTAAGTCTATCAAAACCCATTTGTTTGCATATCCAGCGCAATCTTAAACCGTCAAATAATTCATTTACTTCTTTTGGAATAGGACCGAATCGATCAACTAGTTTCGCCTTATAAGCTGTAATTTCTTCTTCCGATTTTAATTGATCAAGTTCTGTATATAGATTAAGACGTTCTTGAATAACACTTACATAGTCATCTGGAATAAGCATCTCTGTTTCACTTTCTATTTCAACATCACGCACATAATCTCTCTTTTTTTTATTTTCTTCCGTAAACAATTCTTTGAATTGAGTTTCTTTTAATTCATGAATAGCTTCTTCTAGAATTTTTTGATATGTTTCATATCCTATGTCTGAAATGAATCCGCTTTGTTCGCCTCCAAGTAAATTTCCTGCACCTCTTATATCTAAATCACGCATAGCAATATTAAACCCACTACCTAAATCACTAAAATCTTCTAATGTTTTTAGTCTTTTACGAGCATCTTGTGTAAGAACAGAAAGAGGAGGAGCGAATAAATAGCAAAATGCTTTTCTATTCGATCTACCTACACGTCCTCTGAGTTGGTGTAAATCTGATAAACCAAAATGATGTGCATTGTTAATAATTATAGTATTTGCATTCGGGATATCAAGCCCTGTTTCTATTATATTAGTACTTACTAAAACGTCAAATTTCTTTTCAATAAAGGATAAAAGTGTTTTTTCAAGATCTTTGGATTCCATTTGACCATGTGCCATTTGTATATTAATGTCTGGACATAATCTTTTAATCATTGCAGTTATATCAGCTAAAGATTTTACCCTATTATGAACAAAGAAAACTTGACCGCCTCTATTTATTTCATAGTAAATTGCATCTCTTATTAATTCCTCATGAATAACTCTTCTTTCTGTATGAATCGGTTGGCGGTTAGGTGGCGGAGTTCTCATTATTGATAAATCTCTTGCAGCCATTAATGAGAACTGAAGTGTTCGAGGAATAGGAGTAGCGGTTAAAGTAAGTGTGTCTACATTTACTTTAATATTCCTTAATTTCTCTTTTGCTGCAACTCCAAATTTTTGTTCTTCATCAATTATTAATAATCCTAAATCTTTAAATCCTACTTTTTTATTTAAAAGACCATGTGTTCCTATGACAACATCAATTTTACCTTCTTTTAAATCTGTAAATACTTGATTCTTTTCTTTCGTAGTTCTAAATCTATTAATATAATCAACAGTTACACCGAAGCTTTTTAATCGATCATTAAATGTTTTATAATGTTGAAGAGCTAAGATTGTGGTTGGGACCAAAAGAGCAACTTGCTTTCCAGCTACTGCAGCTTTGAAAGTTGCCCTTATTGCTATTTCTGTTTTCCCGAATCCTACGTCACCACATATTAAACGATCCATAGGATATTCTTTCATCATATCCTCTTTCACATCGGAAGTAGCGGTTACTTGATCAGGTGTATCTTCAAATAAAAATGATGCCTCTAATTCATTTTGTAAATAACCGTCAGGAGGAAAAGCGAATCCTTTACTAGCTTTTCTTTTAGCGTATAATTTGATTAATTCTTTTGCAATATCTTTTACACGCTTTTTGGTTTTACGCTTTAAAGCTTTCCACGCATCACCACCAATTTTTGATAAGGCAGGAGCTGTTCCGTCCTTACCTACATATTTGCTAACTTTATGTAATGAGTTAATACTGACATAAAGTACATCATTGTTTTTATAAAATATCCTTAGTGATTCTTGAACATGTCCATTAATATTTATTTTTTCAAGTCCTGAATACCTACCTATTCCATGGTCAATATGTGTAATAAAATCTCCAGGTTGTAATTCACGAAGCATTTTTAAATTAATTGCTTGCTCTTTAGTAAACCCTTTTTTTAATTTGTATTTATGAAATCTCTCAAATATTTGGTGATCAGTGTAACAAGCAATTTTTAATTGATGATCAATAAAGCCTGAGAATAAACCTTTATTTATTGGGATGAATTTTACATTCGCATCGAGGTCTTCAAAAATTGAATAGAAACGTTCTATTTGACGGACGTTTTCTGTAAAGATATAATTGGTATAACCTTTTGATGTTTTTTGATTTAAGTCATCTATTAATAAAGTGAAGTTTTTATTAAAACTTGGCTGTGGACTTGCTTCATATGTTTTTAATTCTACACCATTTTTAAATGAAAATAGCGCAGCAGGCTTTTTATAAAATAAAAGCGAATATTTTTTTAATTCCTCGACAATGTCTTTTGGGAAAATAAATGACCTTTTATTTAGTGCTTGTTTTAATTCTTCGTCTTGTGTTAAAAAAGCAGTTGCAAATTCTTTTACACGTTCAAAACACTTTTGGACTTGATCCAAAAAAAACTCATCATCCTGAATCCATATCAAGCTATCTTCAGGCAGAATTTCTAGAATAGACACTTTCTCTTCTTGTGAAAACTCACTGTTCACATTCGGAATAATGGAAACCTTTTTAATTGTTCTTAGAGATAATTGAGTCGTAGGATTAAATGTCCTTATTGATTCTATTTCTTCATCGAATAATTCTATTCTATAAGGCCATTCACTTCCATAAGAGAAAATATCGATAATTCCTCCACGGATTGAAAATTGACCTGGCTCATAGACAAAGTCCACTCGTTTAAAACCATAGCCAACCATTAATTCTATAGTTGTATCAATGTCAAGATTCTCATTAATTTCAAGAACAATTTTCTTTTCACTGAGCACAACTGGAGAAACCACTTTCTCGAAAAGTGCTTCGGGATAAGTAACGATAACACGTGGTAGGCTTCCGCCTAAAACTATTTTATTAATTACTTCTGTTCGTTGGAGTACATTACTCGAATTTAATTCTTCGAAGTACATGGGCCGCTTGAAAGAGTCTGGAAAAAACTGAACAGACATTTCCTCAAATAGATTGGCAAGTGAATTTTGAAAATATGCAGCTTGTTCTTTGTCAGAAGCAATGTATAAGTTCGTTCGAGGAAGTTGCTTGTATAATGCCCTAAGGACAAAGGTATCCATTGCGCCTTTTGATCCTTGTAATAAAAGACGTTGTTGTTTTTTTTGAAGTAATTCGGTTATTTCTTGGACCGATTCACTCTCCACATACTGCTCAATTAAGGCATTCAATTCGCTCACGGAGTAAAGGTATTAAGGTAAGGTGTCAATAAGAAATAAAACGAGAGGAGTTTTGTTCAATAATGGTGGTTAATTTGTAATCGCCTAATAATATATTGTAATCTTTAATATACTGATTTTACAGAATCTTATATTGAATGATGATTTTTTCAAACATAATTCCTATTGTTGCAGTATTCAAATTAAAAGATTGGTATGAAAATTCTTAGTTATAACATTAATGGTATAAGAGCGGCTTTAAAAAAAGGTCTAGTTGATTTTATCAAGGAAAAGAACCCTGATGTTGTTTGTTTTCAAGAGACGAAATGCCAAAATGGGCAAGTAGATATTAGTGCATTTGAAGAGATAGGCTATACTGGATATTGGCATAGTGCAGTTAAGAAAGGTTATAGTGGCGTTCTTACATTAACTAAAATAGAAGCATCTTCAGTTGTTGTAGGAATAGGGAATGAAGACATAGATAATGAAGGACGAGTTTTGAGAACAGATATTAATGGATGGACTGTTTTCAACTGTTATTTTCCAAGTGGGTCAGCATCGGAAGTACGACATGAATATAAGATGAAATTTTTGAATGCATTCCAACCTTTTATTGACGAGATAAAGAAAGAAAATAAGAAAATCATAATTGTTGGAGATTACAATATTGTTCATAACGAGCTTGATATTCATAATCCGACAAGAAGAGACAATCCTTCAGGGTATAGACCTGAGGAAAGAAAATGGATGACTGATTTTCAGGAAAGTGGATTTGTAGATACTTACAGGTTTTTGCATCCTGAAAAAGTTGAGTTTAGTTGGTGGTCTTATAGAGCAGGTTCAAGAGATAGAAATAAAGGATGGAGGATAGATTATATATCAGTTAGCGAAGAGGAAAAGGAAAACATCAGTTCATTTCAGCATTTCAAAGAAGACAAACATAGTGATCATTGTGCTTTGTTGGCCGAAATTAGAGAGTAAGGTTCTATATTTTTATGAGATAAAGGTGTTTTAAATGAGGAAAATCTAAAGATAGAAAAAACAAAAATTTACTTTATTTAATAAATAATTATTGTTTATCAATAATTTATTATAGTTTTGCAATAACAAAACTATATGATTATGAAAAAGAACGATAAAGCATCTAAAGGAATTAATGGATTGAATTTTCTGTGGTTCATTGGATTATTGTTTGTAGGAGAGAAAGTTATAGAGTATTTTAAATGGATTATATTTCTTATTAAGAAATGGCAAATACCAGAAGAACCATTTTTCTCTAAAATTGACATTTCTGA
>CAZMKA010000084.1:0-15540 GCA_964566605.1 uncultured Saprospiraceae bacterium
AATTGCATTCCGCCTTGTACACCTTCCATTTTAAGCATCGCTCCATGACTTGTAGAAATAATTGCACCTGTTGTAATCTTTTTCCATCCTTCCCAAGGAACACTCATCCCTTTAACAGGTAAAACTCCTACATACATTTCATACGCTTTGGGTTTACCCTCTTCATCAAAAATCCAAACATAACTATCACCAGGAGTTACTCCTCCACTACTGTATTCTACTTTTAGACGATTCCCTTCTTCGTGCTCAATGAGTTCATGTATCACTCCTGGATCATTAACTTTAAATGGTGCAATCAACCAAAACATATCATTACACCAAAAAGACCATGCTTTCTGAATTAACTTATCTGCTTCTTCACCAGACAATTTTTGATTTTGGGCGTAAGCCACACCTGTTATCTCATCTGGATCAAGTAGAACTCTATTTTCTTTCCATTCGATATGTGCCAAGTTTTCCTCTTTATCCCATATATAGTGATGAACATCGCGGAATGTCCATTTTACATATCTTGTAGAATCCCATGCCGCTTTGTTAAGAACAGCGTGCATATTATCGATAAGTTCCTGGGTTTTCGGAGATTCAACACCTACGGGAAGCTTTTTACTCATAAAAAAACAGCCACCTATCCCCAATGTTAGAAAAGCGATGAAAACTATAATCGAAATCTTAAGTACCTTTTTCATTAGTTAATTTTTGAAACTAACACAAGATTAACCAAAAAGTTATGGATTTGCACTCTTTGGTTAATTTCTCGTTAAAATAAACTCAAATCAAACAAGATGAAAATTATATGCGTTTAAAAGTACAATCGATAAATTTAAAATAAAGAAAATGAAAAATGTATTTACCTTATTTTTTGCAGGAATCCTGGGAGGATTAATGGTATTAGGCGGAACGCATTTCTTTAAAGCAGAGCCTAGCACTCAAATGGTTAACTCAAAAGTTACACCAGTTAGCAATTCTGAAATTGTCGTACCTAATATTAATGTCTCGTTTGTAGAAGCTGCAGCTAAATCAACTCCAGCAGTCGTGCATATTCAAGCTGAGGAAAGTGAAACACTTGCCCAACAAAGAATGCAAGAAAATAGAAATAAAAGACAAGAAAATGGATTTGAGTTTTTTAGTCTTGAAGAATTATTTGGTGGCTCAAAAGGAGGTTTCGGTCAATTTTTCCGTCAAAAAGGTTCAGGAAGTGGTGTCCTAATCTCAGACGATGGATATATTGTAACCAATAATCACGTGGTCGAATTTGCTGATAATATTATAGTAACACTAAGTAATAAAAAAGAATATTTTGCTAAGAAAATAGGAACTGACCCAAGCACAGACTTGGCAGTTATAAAGATTGAAGGTGAGAATTTCCCTACGGTTGAATTCGCAGATTCTGAGGAAGTGCGCGTTGGTGAGTGGGTCTTAGCCGTAGGGAATCCCTTTGATTACTTAACATCGACTGTTACTGCAGGAATTGTTTCTGCGATTGGGAGAGATATTAACATTATTAAGGAAGATAAAGCGATTGAAGAGTTTATCCAGACAGATGCAGCAATTAATCCAGGAAATAGTGGAGGCGCACTAGTGAATACTAATGGTGATTTGATAGGAATTAATACTGCGATTGCAACTCCTACAGGTACATATGCTGGTTACTCTTTCGCGATACCTTCCAATCTAGCGAAAGATATAATTCAAGATATTATTGAAAATGGAGATATAGAAAGAGCGAGTCTAGGAGTAGCGGGATATGATTTAGATGAAGAATTAGTAGAGACATATAAGATAAAAACGAATGAAGGTTTTTATGTGATGGAAGTTATTAGTGGCAGCGCTGCGGAGTTTGGAGGTATCTTACCAGGGGATGTAATTACTGAACTAGATGGAACAAAAGTTAAAGGTTTTGATGATTTGAGTGAATCTTTAAAGTTTGGTAAAGTTGGAGACGAAATGGTGGTGACCGTCAATAGAGATGGGAAGACTAAGATGATGAGAGTACGATTAAGGAAATCATTGTAAGAAAAATTTAACATTATATTGAGAACTAAAAATCTATATAACTCGTTTATAATGAAAAGATAAAGTTGGTTTTTCGTTTTGTTTTGATGCGCCTGCTCTGAAAAAGAGTAGGCGTTTTTTTTGTCTTAGTTTTTAGCAATAAAAATGAGATTACAGGTCATGAACGATCAAGGGTTTCTAATTTTTTATACTATTTTCTCTTTGGAATTAATAGAAATGAAAATGATTAAATTAGTATTGCTACCTTTACCCAAAAGAATTCTATGTTATATATTGTTCCCACACCTGTTGGAAATCTAGGCGATATGACACCTCGCGCAATCGATATTCTGGAAGAAGTTGATTGTATTCTAGCGGAAGACACTCGTACTAGTGGGAAGCTTTTCAAACATTTCAATATTACATCCAAAGCTCAAGCTTTTCATGCATACAACGAACATAGGCAAGTAGAGAAAGTTATCGATCGTATACAAGCAGGTGAAACATTTGCATTGATTTCTGACGCTGGCACACCTGGTATTTCTGACCCTGGCTATTTATTGAGTGCAGCATGTCATGACAATGATATCAAAGTGTCTTGTTTGCCTGGTGCCACGGCTTTTGTGCCAGCATTAGTGGGTAGTGGAATTCCATGTAATAGATTTTATTTTGAGGGGTTTTTACCCCAAAAGAAAGGGCGTCAAACGCGTTTAAAATATATATGTGCATTGGACGAAACAATAGTTTTATATGAATCTCCCTATCGATTGGTTAAATGCTTAAAGCAATTACTTGAATTTTGTGAAGAAGATCGAATTGCTTGTGTGTGCAGAGAAATTTCTAAAATGTATGAGGAAGTAAAGCGGGGAAAATTAAGTGAGTTAATTGCTTTCTACGATGAGAAAACGGTAAAAGGCGAGATTGTTATCGTGTTAAAAGGAAAGTAATACCAATTTAATTTGTAAATGATATAATATGAGTAAAGGACCAAGATGTCCTTTGGGCTCTAGCCAAAAAAACAAAAAAGCCTTGTAAATAAAACTACTTACAAGGCTTATATTTTATAAAGAACGCAGATTATCCCGCGCTCAACTTAGCAGCGATATACTTTCTATTCATACGCGCTATGTTCTCTAACTTGATCTCTTTTGGACATTCCACGTGACAAGCACCAACATTGGAACAAGCTCCGAAACCTTCATCATCCATGGTTTCTACCATCTTAACGATACGCTTCTTACTTTCTACTTTACCCTGTGGCAATAAGTCCAAGTGTGTGATCTTAGCCGATGTAAATAACATAGCAGCACCATTTGGACAAGCAGCAACACAAGCTCCACAACCTATGCACGTTGCAGCATTGAATGCTTCGTCAGCATCAGCTTTATCAATAGGAATAGAATTTCCATCAACAGCTTGACCCGTATTAACTGATACGTAACCACCCGCTTGGATGATGCGATCAAATGCACTACGATCTGTTACTAAATCCTTCACGATAGGGAAAGCTTTTGCTCTCCATGGCTCAATAGTTATGGTGTCACCATCTTTAAAGTGACGCATATGTAATTGACATGCCGTTGTCCCTTGCATAGGTCCATGAGGTCTACCATTAATTACTAAGCTACATGTTCCGCAGATTCCTTCTCTACAATCATGATCAAACGCAACGGGCTCTTTCTTGTTTTCCAACAATTCCTCGTTGAGTACATCAAGCATTTCAAGAAAAGACATGTGTTCGTCAGCAACTACATTGTAGTCTTCGAATTGTCCTGCTGCATTTCCGTTTTTCTGTTTCCAGATTTTCAATTTAAGCTTCATCACTTATAATTTTTGTCTTTAGCTATTTTATTTCCGTTTTACGTGGTGTCTTTTATCCTTGTGCGGATTATTTATAACTTCTAGTCTTTAGTTCTACATTGTCAAAGACTAAGTCTTCTTTGTGCACCTTTGGTTCGTTATCGTCCCATTCCCAAGCTGCCACATAAGTGTAGTCTGCATCGTTTCTTTTTGCTTCTCCTTCTTCTGACTTATGTTCTTCTCTAAAGTGACCACCGCAAGACTCTTCTCTATCTAGAGCATCCAAAATCATCACTTCTCCTAATTCTAAGAAGTCAGCTACTCTATTCGCTTTCTCTAATTCAGGATTATACTCTTCATTCGTCCCTGGTACAAAAACATCTTTGTAAAATTCTTCTCTTAACTCACGAATCATTTGGCGTCCTTTTTTAAGGCCTTCAGCGTTACGTGACATTCCACAGTATTCCCACATTATTTTACCTAGTCTACGGTGAAATGATTCCACTGTTTGGTTTCCATTGCTGTTAAGGAACATGTTAATTCGATCTTTTACAGCTTTCTCCGCAGCTTCGAATTCTGCTGAACTTGTAGAAGGAACTTCGTTACGAATTTCACCTGACAAGAATTGACCAATTGTATAAGGAATAACAAAATATCCATCAGCTAGTCCTTGCATCAAAGCAGATGCTCCTAGTCTGTTCGCACCATGATCAGAGAAATTACTTTCTCCTAGTGAAAACAATCCAGGTACATTCGTTTGTAAGTTATAATCAACCCATACGCCACCCATTGTATAGTGAACTGCTGGGTAAATTTTCATTGGTAATTTATATGGATTCTCTCCTGTAATCTTCTCATACATCTCGAAAAGGTTACCATATTTCGCTTCTATCACCTTCGTTCCTAGTTCTTTGATCTTCGCTTCTGAAGCATCAGGCATTCCTTGCGAAATCGCTTCTGTTCTTCCATAACGTAATATTGCACTAGAGAAATCTAGGTATACAGCTAAACCTGTTTTGTTAACTCCGAATCCTTCATCACAAGCTGTTTTAGCCGCTCTTGAGGCAACATCTCTTGGCACCAAGTTTCCAAACGCTGGATATCTTCTTTCTAAGTAGTAGTCTCTATCTGCTTCAGGAATATCGTTTCCTGTCTTCTTACCAGCTCGTATCGCTTCTACATCTTCTTTCTTCTTAGGAACCCATACTCTACCGTCATTTCTCAATGATTCCGACATCAACGTCAGTTTCGACTGATAATTTCCAGAAACTGGAATACATGTAGGGTGAATCTGAGTAAAGCAAGGATTTGCCATTAATGCACCTCTTTTAACTGCTTTCCATGCAGCAGTAACATTTGATGCCATGGCATTAGTAGAAAGATAGAATACGTTTCCATATCCTCCGGTTGCTAGGACCACACAATGTGCGGAATGTCTTTCGATTTCACCCGTAATTAAGTTACGCGTGATAATTCCTCTTGCTTTTCCATCAACTTTTACAAGGTCAAGCATCTCATGTCGATTGAACATCTCTACTTTACCAAGTGATATTTGTCTTTCGAGTGCTTGATAAGCACCGATTAATAATTGTTGTCCTGTTTGACCTCTTGCATAAAAGGTTCTACTTACTTGCACACCACCAAATGATCTATTTGCTAGCAATCCTCCATATTCTCTTGCAAAAGGAACACCTTGTGCTACACACTGATCAATAATCTCTGTACTACATTCTGCTAAACGGTGTACATTCGCTTCACGTGAACGATAATCTCCACCTTTGATGGTATCATAGAATAATCTATAAACACTGTCACCATCGTTCTGATAGTTTTTAGCGGCATTAATCCCTCCTTGAGTGTGATCTTCTTGGAGAATCATGGAACGTATAGCATTTCACTTTATATCCCAGTTCCGCCAAGGTAGAAGCCGCTGATGCACCAGCAAGACCAGTACCTACAACAATCACTTCGATACGTCGCTTATTATTTGGGGCAACCAAATTCATTTTAGATTTATACTCCGTCCATTTTTCATGTAATGGGCCTTCAGGAACATTCGAATTTAGGTTCATAAGATTTATTTTTTATTTGTTGGAAAGGAAAACCTTTCTTGAAATATCATTCTATTAAAAAGTTATATCGAAGTAATGAAAAATAGGTATGATTACGTATCCTAGAGGAATAATCACAGCGAAAACTCTTCCTATCGTTTCTACAATTGGAGTATACTTTTTATTATTTAATCCTAGGGTAACAAAACCACTAGCAAATCCATGCCATAGGTGAAAGGCTAAAACCAATTGACCAATTACATAGGCTGCAACAATCAATGGATTATTAAAAGCTTCTGATACACGACTATATAAATCCTTTACTTTATGACCTAAAGCATCAGACATTATGAAAAGTTCATCAGAGAAATAATTCGTCCATTTCATTTTAAACCAGAAATCACCCATATGAATAAATATGAATGCAAGAATCAATGTACCTAACAAAGCCATGTTTTTGGATGCCCAAGAACCCTTTGCTCCACTTCCACCTTTATAAGATTTTCCTTTCAGTTTCTTATTCTTAGCCCACATAAGTAAACCGAGTACAGCATGTAAAAGAATCATTATGTACAATCCCCAAGATACAATCTTGATGGGCAAAAAGTTTGTCATAAAGTAAGCGTAGTCATTGAATGCTACTCCTTCATCACCTTTTAATAGTTGTAAATTTCCTATTAAGTGTATTACTAGGAAGGAACACAGGAATAATCCAGTTAAGGACATGATTAATTTTCGTCCTATGCTTGATGTCATTAATGAGGTTAACCATTTCATAAGTTAGCTTTTTCTTTCACACAAAAGTATATATACAATAATGATAAATACGCCGCCATTGTTCATTTTCGGACTATTTAGAATTAGTCTAAAGTGTATTGTTCTATTTTTTGGGTTTAACCCAAAATTTTATATTGCTTTATAGCATTACTTTCCGCATTTCGCATCGCCTTAATATCTGCTTCATTATGATCATCAAATCCTATAAAGTGTAATAAACCATGCGCCATTACCCGATGTAATTCATCTTGAAAATCTATCCCTAGATCCTTTGCGTTTTCTTTTACTCGATCAATGCTAATATAAATATCTCCGGAAATGGGATTAAGTTCATATGGAAAACTGATAATGTCCGTATAATAATCGTGATCGAGATACTGCTTATTTATTTCAAGGACTTTCTCATCATGAGAAAAAATATAACTGAGTTCACCGATGATTTTATTATGTGTCGATGCAATATCGCTAAGCCAAGATATGTGGCGTTCTGTGTCAACTAATTCAAATTCGACTTCTTCGTAATAAAACTCTATTGAGTGAATCTCTTCCAATTCCTATTTTTTAAATAACATTTCGATTATACGTCCTTCATTCAAAAACTGAATCTCATCACATAATTCTTTTATAAGAAGTATTCCACGTCCACCTTCTTCTTCTATTGTTTCAGGTAACGTAGGGTCTGGCAGGTTATCAAATTGGAATCCATTTCCTTGGTCATGGACTTGAATGTATAAATCACCATTGGTTATCTTGGTATAGATTTCAACAAGCTTTTCATTCGATTCTTTATTTCCATGAAGAATAGCGTTACTGACAGCCTCTGTTACGGCTATTAAAATAGAAGGATATTTATCTTGATTGATAGCATGTTTATCAATTAGTGATTGTGTTATCGTTTCTACTTTCCCGATATTATCTAAATCGGATTCAATATTTATAAAGTGCGAATACATTGCTTTTACTGGCTCAACTTAATTTTTTGGAGGTTACACTTAAAGCTATTCATTTTTTAGCGATTGATAATACTGTTCGACTAAAAACTTATAATAAGGCTTCAATGCAGGAGACACCGTTTTAACTTCATCTATTTCAGATTCTCTCTTTTTAATATACTCTTCAAGTGAAGGAGGAAATTTACGAACTTTCTCAGCAGTGGTTTCTGCTTTTCTTTTTTCATCCTTTTCTCTCTGTCTGTCTGCTTTTTCAGCTTCAAGCAAACGCGTCATAATTTCTTGTTGTCTTTTAAGCAATTCGCCGTCGAGCTGTTTATTTACTAAATCAGTCTCGATTTTATTCATTTGATCGATGACGTCTTGCATGTCACCAGAGCCTTTCCCGTCTTCACCCTTTTCTTGACTCATTTCCTCTAGTGCTTTTCTGAGAGCTGCTTGTTTAGCTGCAGCTTTTGCAAAATCCTTGGAACTATTACCTTTTCCATTTTTTGCATTCTCCATCATCTTTTTCAAGGTTTCCTTCATTCCTTCTTGTCCTTCAGAAATCTTATCACCTGGCTTTGTGCCGCCCTTGGAACCTTTTCCTTTTCCTCCTGGCTTATTACACATTTGACTTCCTGGCATCATACTTCCCATCTGTTGCTGCATCTGTTCCATAGATTCATTCAGCATCAATGCAAGATCATTCAAACCAGTCATTGTTTTCCTTTGGTTTTCGTTGGCCAAGGATTTTGAACGCTCTTCAAGTCTTTTTATACCTGTATTCAAGTTTCCTTTAATATCACTAACTTTTTCAAGTACGAACGTTTCAATTTTCTCTTGTCTTCTAGCTAGCGCTTGGAGACTATCAGCAATTAATGTAAAGTCATCTTGTAGTTTGAATTGTTCTTGAACTAAACTAACATATCTAGGTGTTTGCTCATTTACTCTACTAACTTTCGTAGTCAAACTTTCTTGATCGAATGAAAGTGTGATGATATTTTCTAATAACTGGCGAATTGCTTGAAGGTCTTCTTCCATTTGTTCCATTTCGTCAGATGCTGCCGCTTCCATCATACCCGCAGCCATTTCTTTCATTTTATCACTAGCTCCTTTTTGAGACTTAGACGCGCCTTTACTATCGTTTTGTTCCATTTGTTCTTGGGCATCATCCATCTCTTCAGAGATTTCATCCATCTTCTCTTCGTTCTCATCGCCCATTTCTTTAGGGCGTTCAAGTTCCTCGTTCTTTTCTTCAAGCTCTTTCATGTCCTCTTTGAGCTCTTCGAACTTTTCCTCTATTTTCTCTTGTTCTTCTTTAACCTCTTCAGGAGATTTTTCACCGTTCTTATTTTCTTCGGATAATTCTTCTTGTTCTTTAGCTAGTTCATTAAGCTCATCAATCATTTCTTCCATCTCTTTCTCCACTTCAAGTTGCTTATAAAGTTCTTTCAATCGATCGAGTTCTGTTTCCACTTCCTCATCACTCATTTCCATTTCTTCCATCATCTCTAGCGCTTCCTCTTTATTCATCTCTTGCATCAACTCTTGGATCTTTTCCATTAATTCTTTCGCTTCATCATCCATCAATTCCTCAAACATCTTTTCCATTTTCTCTTGCTTCTCTTGAAGCTCTTGAGATTTTTCAAGCAATTCGTTGTTCTTCTTATTCTTTTCGAAATTCTCTTTCGCTTGTTGCATTTTTTCTTGCAACTCTTTCTGCTTTTCAAGCAATTTCTCTAAGTCTTTTCGAGTTTGCCAATCCATCTCTTTTTTCTGAAGAAGCTTTTCTCTTAGTTTCTTAAATTCTTCTTGAATTTCCTTTGTTTCTTTTAATGCCTCATCAAGTGATTTTTTCACTTCTGCACTTGACTCTTCCTCTTCTTCTTTGATTTCCTCGATGGAAGCTTTTTTGAAAGTCATCAAGCCTGTCTTTGCAGACTTGGCTCCATTAACTTGATCGTTATCATACGTTTCAAAGTAGTAACTCAATTGATCTCCTGGCTCTAGATTTAACTCTGCGATATCGAATATATAATCATAATCTGTCGACCTTCCTTTTTCAACTGTAAGCTCTTGTCTTTGTGTTGACTTCACTAAACCATTCTCGCCTTTAATATTATAATTGAAACTAAGCGTTGTCAAGCCATAATCATCCGTTGCCTTTCCTACGAAGTATAAAACATTTGTTTCAATACTGTCTTCAAATTTTTGAACTTGAATACTTGGATGATGGTCTGGAATTACATTGATATTATATAAGAATGAATCCGGAAATGGAATCTCATTATTACTTAAATAAACTTTATAAGATTGATCAACAGTCAACTTTCTTGACAAAGAAAATTCTTGATCAGTCTTTCTTTTAGTTTCAAAGGCTTTGGAGCCAAAAGTCATTTTTATGTCTTCTGTATTCTCACTTGTGAAATTCCAACTAGCAACCGTTCCTTCAGGAACAGAAATGTCACCAGTGTTTTCAATTGTTTCATCAACCGATCCTGTGTAAGACGGGTAATTCAGAAACATAGAGAAATCGATCAGGTTCGGTTTTTCTAGAACATTCAGATCGAAGTTTGCTGACTTTACATTTCCTGCAAAGATTCTGAATGGAGTATCTTTCTGCACATTCTTGAATGTATACGAAAAGCGATCAACTTCGTTTTTCTGCATTCGGTATTGGTAATTATTCACATCGATAAAAACCTCATCAGGCAATACTGCACCATCAACTGCAATCTCTAGTTCAAAATCACTGTACTGAATAACTTGGAACTCATCTTTCTCCATCAAAAACTTAAACGGCGCTTCTCTTTCGAATTCTTTATTATTATTAATGATTCGAAATGTAGAATCTTTTATAATACTTGGTGCACCAAAAAGTATAGCAAGAAATAAAAGGAATGGAGGCAATGCGTATTTCAGGTATTTTCTGTTGGATTTAAGGTCAATCGCATTTTTAAAAGGGACTAATTTTATGGAGTCCGATTTCTGATTTACACTGGCAAGAATAAGTTCTGTATTAGATGCTGTGTCCGCTTGTCTTTTAAGCTGAAGGATATTAATTAATTTATCTTCAACATTTGAAAAGTGTGTTCCTATAATTGAAGCAGCTTGATCATGTGAAATTGTTTTTCCTAGTCTGAAAAACTTTGATAATGGTGTAATTACCCAATAAAGTAAAGACAAAGTCGATGCTCCCAAAAATGAAATGAACATCCCTTTTCTTACTGCTTTGGAGAAGTAGAAATTATGTTCAGCGATACTAAAAACTAGAAATAATAGAAGGGAAAACCCTATAAAGTATAGAGAGCCTCTAATTAATTTATTGATATAAAATTTACGAATAAACTGATCCAGTTTTTGAATCAATAAGCTGTAGTTGTCTTTGCCTGCCATTATCTAAACATCTAATTCTTCGAAAATACGACATAAAGATAACGTAACACAGCACGAATAATTCCATTTCTTTGTCATAAAAACACTTTATTAACATGAGGAAGACAGCTGAGCACTAATAGGGGGAATAATTTACATACGAAATAACAGCTCAACGTGCATGTTTTCCTAGGGATGATTTTTGGGCTTAAAGCCCAAAAGAAAAAAAGAAAAAGCCCTAGTTTATAAAATACCAGGGCTTTAATTTTAAACATTTATACTTTGATAAGTTCTTGCTCTTTTGCATCAAGCAATTCCTCTATTCTTTTATAATTGTCTTTCACTAATGATTCAACAATAACCTCTTTTTTCTTTCCTTCGTCTTCAGGATATCCATCTTTTATCTCCTTTTTGATGAATTCCATCATTTTCTGTCTATGATTACGCACTGCTACTTTAGCATCCTCTGCCAAGCCTTTACATTGCTTCAACAAAACTTGCCTTCTTTCAGCTGTTAATGGTGGAATATTTATTCTTATAAATTCACCATCATTCATTGGCGTTAAACCTAAATTAGCTTCAAAAATTGCTCTTTCGATTGGCGCAAGCATGTTTTTCTCCCAGGGTTGAATCGTCAAGGTACGCGCATCTGCTGTTCCTAGATTTGCAACTGATTTTAAAGGTGTAGGGTTGCCATAATAATCAACCATTATTCCATCAAGCATAGCAGGACTTGCTTTACCCGCTCTAATCTTAGTAAGTTCGTCTGCTAAACGCTGTAGAGTTCCATGAAAATTAGACTTCCCGGCTTTTAACATCTCTTCAAGATTCATTGAATCATCCATTATAAAAGTATTTATTTCTAATTATTTAATGTAATCGAAACGAGTATAGTTCCGTAGTGCATCAGGAATTCTTATTCCATCAGCTGTTTGATTATTTTCAAGGAGTGCTGCATATATTCTAGCAAGAGCAAGGGCACTACCATTTAAAGTATGTGCTAAATGCTTTTTGTTGTTTTCATCTTTGTATCTCAATTTCATTCTATTGGACTGAAAAGTCTTGAAATTCGAGACACTACTTACTTCCAACCATTTTTCTTGTGCAGCAGAAAATACTTCAAAGTCATACGTTAATGAACTTGCAAAAGTAAGATCACCTCCACACAGAGTAAGTATTCTGTAAGGTAGTTCAAGTTTTTCAAGTAACATTTTTACATGATCAAGCATTTCATAAAGCGTATCCATTGACTTTTCAGGATGTTGGATCTGTACGATTTCAATTTTATCAAATTGGTGCACTCTATTCAATCCTTTAACATCACTTCCATAAGATCCGGCTTCTCTTCTAAAACAAGGTGTAAAACCAGATAATTTAAGTGGGAATACGGATGGATCCAAAATGTCTCCTCTATACATATTAGTTATAGGTACTTCAGCAGTAGGAATCAAATAAAGATTATCCTTTTCCGCGTGGTACATTTGTCCTTCTTTGTCAGGTAAGCTACCTGTTCCTATACCGGAAGCTTCGTTTACTAAAAGCGGTGGAATAATTTCTTCGTATCCAGCAGCTTCAGCTTCATCAATAAAAAAGTTAATTAAAGCTCTTTGGAGTTTAGCGCCTTTTCCTCTGTATAAAGGAAAGCCAGCACCAGTTATTTTCACACCCATTTTAAAATCAACGAGATTATGCTTTTCCATTAATTCCCAGTGAGGCAAAGCATTTTCTATTAGCTTAGGCATATCACCAGTACATTCTTGATATACTTCATTGTCATCTTCAGAAACACCAGCAGGTACTTTTGCATCGGGAACATTCGGAATTGTGTATAACAATTCAGTGAGGTTGTTCTCAGATTCTTTGAGTGCTTCCTCAAGTGTTTTAGACTTTTCTTTAATTGCTGAAACTTCTGCTTTTTGAGCTTCAGCCTCTTCTCTTCTACCTTCTTTGAAAAGCTTTCCGATGGAAGCTGAAATCGAATTAACAGATGCAAATAACTGATCTAGCTCTGTTTTTTGTTTTTTTCGCATATCATCAACAGCAATAACTTGATCAAGAACAGCAATACGCTCATCGCTCCATGCTCTCTTTTTAAGACCAGCTATAACTTCTGCTTTATTATTTCTTATGTAAGGTACTTGTAACATTCGTGTGAAATTATTCTGTGTATAATCGTTAATTAAAAGTTGTGCAAAGATAGTATTTTGAAATTCAAAATATAAATGTATTTTTGCGGTGATGATCTACGGAAGGCAAAATTCCTTTGTCCTATGTTCTGATCCCACAGACAATTTTCAATTTCAAGAAATTACTTTTTACATTATGTATGATATATTGCAGTTAAATGATATGTTAGTTCCGCAATTGAGGGAGGTAGCAGAAAATATAGGTTTGAAATCCTATAAGAGGTTAAGTAAACAAGAATTAATTTATAAGATTCTAGACGAACAAGCGGTTTCTCAAGGTAAAATAACTCCTGTAGAACCTGTAAAAAAACCAGCGAAGAAGAGAGGTAGACCTGCTAAAGCAGAAGAACCAAAAGAAAAGAAAGAACCTGCAGCACAGGCTAAAAAAGAGCCAAAAGCAAAAGCAAAACCAGCACCAAAGCCAAAAAAAGAAGCAGCTAAAGCTCCTGAGAAAAAGGAGGAAAAGAAAGAAATTAAATCTGATCGTAACGAAAATAACAATAAAAATCGTAATGATCGTACTGACAGAAACGATAAAAAAGATCGTAACGACAGAAACGATCGTAATGAACGTAGCGACAGAAATGATCGTAATGATAGAAATGATCGTAACGACAGGAATGATCGTAACGACAGGAATGACAGAAACGATCGTAACGACAGAAAACACGATAGAAACAAAAGAGAAGAGAAGAAGCCTAGCATATTCAATGTTGAGCTTGATGGCGCGATCGCTGGAGAAGGTGTACTTGAATTAATGAACGATGGGTACGGATTCTTAAGATCTGCTGATTATAATTACCTTTCATCTCCAGATGATGTTTACGTTTCACCTTCACAAATTAAGTTATTCGGATTAAAAACGGGTGATGTTGTGGAAGGAACTATACGTGCACCAAAAGAAGGAGAGAAATACTTCGCTTTACTAAAAGTTGACAAAATTAATGGACTTGATCCACAAGCTGTGCGAGAAAGAGTACCATTCGATTATTTGACACCTTTATTCCCTCAGGAAAAGTTCAAGTTAACAACAAGAGCAGACGGAAAAGATTATGGTAATCGTATGATAGACCTTTTTGCACCAATAGGTAAAGGACAAAGAGGATTGATCGTCGCACAACCTAAAACAGGTAAAACATTCTTATTAAAAGATGTAGCGAATGCAATTGCTAAAAATCACCCTGACTGTTACATGATCGTTCTTCTTATTGACGAGCGACCGGAAGAGGTAACAGACATGAAGAGAAGTGTAAATGCAGAAGTTGTTGCATCGAATTTCGATGAGCCGGCTGAAAATCACGTACGTGTAGCTAATGTTGTTTTAGAGAAAGCAAAAAGAATGGTTGAGTGTGGGCATGATGTTGTTATCTTACTTGATTCAATCACAAGATTGGCAAGAGCATATAACACCGTAGCACCTGCAAGTGGGAAAGTATTATCGGGTGGTGTTGAAGCGAATGCATTACACAAGCCGAAAAAATTCTTTGGAGCTGCAAGAAAAATAGAGCATGGAGGTTCATTAACTATTTTGGCAACAGCATTGATTGATACTGGTTCTAAAATGGATGAAGTTATCTTCGAGGAATTCAAGGGAACAGGTAACATGGAACTTCAACTTGATAGATCTCTTGCAAACAAAAGATTATATCCTGCTATTGATCTTACAAAATCAAGTACTAGACGTGAAGACTTGCTACTTGAAAAAAGCATCTTAACGAGAATGTTTATCTTAAGAAAGCACTTAGCGGATATGAAGCCAGATGAAGCAATGAACTTCTTGAGAAAGCATATGCTTCAAACAAGCACAAACGAAGAGTTCTTAATTACAATGAACAGTTAATTATAGGTACTCTAAAATATAATGAACATTACTATCCCTATTGAACTTTTAGTTTGATAGGGATTTTTAATTTTATGGAAATTTAAACTTTGGATCTTCATATAGAGATAAGGCAAGACGGGTTTTGTAAATGATACAGAGTTTATACTATTTAGCAAAACCATTCTGACTATAGATAGATTACTATTTTCGTAATGAACTGTACATCAAATGGAGTTAAGAATGCTGTCTTTTAATAAAGAGGAAAGAAAACTTGAAGTACTCAATAGTATTGCAACTTATAAATGGTCAACCGAATAGCTTCAGGTAAAAAAATCAATAAAAACAATAGAAAAGCAAATTGCACTTATACGTAATGTGTGTCGCACACAATACCATAATGAATTTGATAATTCAAGTCAATTATACTTCAAATACGTTATTCACAAAACAGCAAAAGTAGGAATTGACGATCCATTTCCCTTGTGGATTACAAAAATTAATGAGATATTAATCTGAGCTTAAAACAATAGGCAATTGTGAAACAATAAAATTAGCAAGTCAATTTCAAACCCCTATTTATACTATAATAACATGATTATCAATAA
>CAZMKA010000085.1:0-15443 GCA_964566605.1 uncultured Saprospiraceae bacterium
TCCTTGAATTGATTAATGGCATTCAAAAAAAATGTTGTTTTGTGCATCATTCCTTCTTTATTTAGGGTCTGATAACATAACCTTGAAACTTTCTTTTTTTAAACGACGACAAGTTAAATCTATAATATGGCTAAAAATTTATTAATTGTTGAGTCACCTGCAAAGGCGAAAACAATAGAAAAATACTTAGGAAAAGATTTCAAAGTAAAATCTTCCTATGGTCACATTAGAGATCTTGATAAAGGAAATAAAGGTGTTAACATTGAAAGGGATTTTCATCCGAATTATGTTGTTTCTCCTGAAAAAACAAAAGTTGTTAAAGAATTGAAAGACTGGGTTAAGAAAGTTGAAGAAGTTTGGCTAGCAACGGATGAGGACCGAGAAGGAGAAGCAATAAGTTGGCATTTGTGCGAAGTTTTGGGGCTTGACCCGCATACTACTAAAAGAATTGTATTTAGAGAAATTACTAAATCAGCAATTGAACGTGCTATTGTAGAGCCTAGAACTGTTGATTTGAATTTAGTTGATGCTCAACAAGCAAGGAGAATTTTGGATAGACTTGTAGGATTTGACCTTTCGAAGTTACTATGGCACAAAGTCAAAGGGAAACTTTCAGCAGGTAGAGTTCAGTCTGTAGCTGTAAAATTAATTGTAGATAAAGAAAGACAAATTCAGAAGCATACTTCTTTAGACTTTTATAAGTCATATGCTTTTTTCAACGTGCTTAATGCCGCAGGAAATAAAACTGTTTTACGTGCTGAATATAACAGTAAAATAGAAACTGAAGATCAAGCCAAAAAGATTTTAGAAGCATGTAAAAACACAAACTTCGCCATTCAAGATATTAAGATAAAACCACTCACAAGAAAACCTTCAGCTCCATTTACAACTTCAACTTTACAACAAGATGCAAGTAGAAAACTTGGCTTTGGTGTGAAAAGAACAATGAGCGTCGCTCAGAAACTTTACGAACAAGGTCTTATTACCTATATGAGAACGGATTCCACTTCATTAAGTAATATGGCACTTGGCACTATCAAAGACGAAATTCTTTCTGAATATGGAGAAGAATACAGTGAGTTAAGACAGTATAAATCGAAATCTTCCAATGCGCAAGAAGCGCACGAAGCGATAAGACCTACATATATTCAAAGACATAATGGCGGAAAAGATAGAGATGAACAAAGACTTTACGAACTGATCTGGAAAAGAACTATTTCTTCTCAAATGTCCGTTGCAAAAATTGAAAAAACTACCGTAAATGTTTGCCCAGCCTCTGATAATAATATCGTTTTTAAAGCTGAAGGAGAGGTAATCAAATTCGATGGTTTCTTAAAAGTTTACTTAGAATCTACTGATGAAGATGAAGAAGATTCTAAAGAAAAAGCAATGTTACCTCCTCTTAAATTAAATCAAGAGTTGGATCTTAAAGAAATAACTGCTTTACAAAGATTTACCAGACCTCCTTCAAGATATACTGAAGCAAGTCTCGTTAAAAAACTTGAAGAACTTGGTATAGGTCGTCCTTCTACATATGCTCCGACGATTTCCAAAATCATGGAAAAAGAAAGAGGTTATGTGACTAAAGAAAGTCGTGAAGGTAAAGAAAGAGAGTACACAAAATACGTGCTTTTAAATGATGAGCTTACTAAATTAACAGAAACGGAAATAACTGGAGCAACATCGAATAGACTTTATTCTACTGATTTAGGAATGGTTGTTACCGATTTCCTTTCATTACACTTTGATGATATCATTAATTATAATTTCACAAAAGAAATTGAAGAGAAATTTGATGTTATTGCTGAAGGAAAGTCTGAGTGGAAGAAAATGCTTAAAGATTTTTATTTTCCTTTTCAAAAACATGTTGAGAATACAATAGAAACGGCTGATAGAGCTAAAGGTAGAAGAGTATTAGGGGTGGACCCAAAATCAGGACACTCAGTGCTTGTGCAAATTACCCGATATGGTCCTGCAGCAATGATTGGTACTGTGGAAGAAGTAGGGGAGGAAGGGAAACCTCGATTTGCCAACTTAAGACCAGGTATGTCAATGGAAACTGTTACTCTTGAAGAAGTGCTCGAGTTGTTTAAATTACCAAGAGAACTTGGTGAATACAAAGGTTCAGCAGTCAGTATTGGTGCAGGAAGATTTGGTCCTTATGTGAAATTTGCGGATAAATTCATCTCTATGCCAAAAGATAAAGATCCACTAAAAATTACATTAGACGAAGCACAAGTTCTGATTGATAAGAAAATCGAAGAAGACGCTCCTATTCACACTTATGATGATAAGCCAATTACTAAAGGTGTAGGTAGATTTGGCCCATTCTTGAAATGGAACGGGATGTTTATCAATGTTAATAAAAAATATGATTTTGATAATCTTTCTATTGCAGACATTGAAGAATTAGTGAAGGCTAAAATCGAAAAAGAAGCAAATAGATACATCAAACAATGGCCTGAAGATAAATTAGCATTAGAAAATGGACGTTGGGGACCTTTTATAAGATTTAAGAAGAAATCAATAAAACTTCCTAAAATTGATGGTAATCGTATGACTCAAGAACAGGCAGCAGAATTGAAAATAGAAGAGATAAAAGCTCTTGTTGAAGCTGAAATTCCAAATGCTTTTCCAAAGAAAAAAGAGAAAAAAACTAAGAAGAAAAAGTAAGAATTTTTTTTGCTAGTATTTTAGAACTTTTCTGATTGCCGAGTATATCTCTGAGTTGTTTATATGAATTCAACATCTCAATCCTACTCGAGCCATCTAGTATTTTATTTAATTCAACTTCTATTGTTGTAGGATTACATTCTCCTTGTATAAGTTCTTTTACTACCTCTTTGTCTGCAATTAAATTTACAAGCGAAATGTATTTAATGGACACAAGAAGTTTTGCGATTTTGTAGGATGTAGAATTTGCTACATAACATACAACTTGTGGTACATTGAATAATGCTGTTTCTAGTGTAGCTGTTCCTGAAGTAACTAATGCAGCTTTGGCACCATTTAGTAATTCGTAATTATTCTCATACAATTGTCCACGACTCTCTATATATGGCTCGTAAATTGAAAAGTCTAAATTTGCAGCTTTTGAAACACGGTATTCGTGTTGAGGGAATCGCTTTATACTCTCCAGCATTACAGGTAAGATTCGCTCGATTTCCTGTTTTCTAGAACCAGGAAACAACGCAATATAATTAGAATTTTCTTTGGGATTTTTATTAAGGTATCTATCAACCTGAAATTGGCTTGGATTTCCAACATATTCAGCATTGACTTGAAACGATTTAAAAAAGTCAACTTCGAATGGTAAAATGCAATTTACTGTCTTGAAGTATTTCCTTAGTTTATGTATCCTTTTTTTATTCCATGCCCATGCTTTTGGAGCTATATAATAATGTAAAGAATACTTTTCATGTAAATTTTTGGCCAACCGCAGGTTGAAGCCAGGAAAATCAATAAATAGAATATAATCTGGATTGAAAGCTTCGATATCTTGTCTTACTTCCTTTAGATATTTCTTGATTTTGGATATGTTTTTTAAAACCTCCACAAAACCCATCACTGCAATATCTACGTAATTAAAAGCCATTTCCCCACCCTCATTTTTCATACAGTCACCACCCATATATCTTATCCTCGTCTCTGGATTTAGTTTAAGTAATTCCTCTATTACCCCTGCTCCATGAATGTCGCCGGAATGTTCTCCAGCGACCATATATATTTTGCGACTATTCAACGAAAAAAAGTGACTTATAATAGTAAAAAACCCAACCAAAAGCTGCTAAGACGGTAAATACAGCAATGCCTTTTTGAGTATTCCTGAATTTTCTTTTATTGAAAAATTGAATGGCTACAATATTCAAGCAAACGCTTAGAAGCCATATTGTCCTTTGTCGTTTGTCCGCCTGGCTTCCTGCTTCATCCATCCAGCCTAGATCAACCATGGTTTCGAATAATAAACTTACTACTGCATAACCAACAAAGATTATACACGCACTTATTAAAATACCTACTAATACTGAATTAATTTTCATTTATTATTTGGTTTACATTTGCTAATTGTTTGTAATCTGTCAAGTCTGAAGTTGAAGGGACAATACTTATATAATTTTGGCTTAAAGCCCAAAGGTCGGTATCTGTCGAGTGTTCTTGATTAATAAATTGACCACTCATCCAATAATATTTTCGCCCTCTTGGATCGTTTGCTTCTAAAAATGCTTCTTCCCAATTACCTTTTCCTTGTCGACAAATTTTCATCCCTTTGATTTTCTCATCAGTTTTCTTGGGAATATTAACATTGAGAAGTTTACTTCCCTCAAGTTTCTTGTCCAATACAGATTTAACTATTTTTAAAATAAACTCATCTGCATGGCTGAAAATTGCATCTTTTGCAAAATCACATAATGAAAAACCTATTGAATCTATATTTTCCAAACTAGCTTCCATCGCAGCACTCATTGTACCACTGTAAATTATGTTAATCCCAGCATTGCTTCCATGATTTATTCCTGAAACACACAGATCTATCTTTTTATCTTTGAATATTACATTTTTTGCCATTTTAACACAGTCCACTGGTGTCCCTGAACATTCCCATGATTCTACGCCATCAAAAATCTCTACTTGATAAACTCTTATTATATCTTCAAGTGTTATTGCATGCCCCATTCCTGATTGAGGACTATTTGGGGCAACCACTACCACTTCACCAATCTGTTTCATTAAATTTACCAGGTGTCTTATTCCAGGTGCAGTAATCCCATCATCATTGGTAATTAAAATTGTTGGTTTACTCATGTTCTAGAAGTTATAAATTAAATAGATTATCAATGTAAATAATGGACCTGCAAATAACAAGGAATCAAATCGATCAAGAAAACCTCCATGTCCTGGTAAACCATTCCCCGAATCTTTAATTTGAAATTGACGCTTAATCGTCGACTCGAATAAGTCTCCTATACTTCCTAGTAACCATACAGCAACTCCTAGTATCATCCATTGGCTTATACTGAAGTCATCAAAAAATAAATGTAATATATAACCAAATAAAAGGACAAATGGGATGCCACCAAGCCATCCTTCTATAGTCTTATTCGGAGAGATTCTTTTATGTAAAGGGTTTCTACCTATTAGTCTACCTACAACATATGAACCCGTATCACTCGCCCACAAAAAAAACATTAAGCCTATTAAAACATAACTGTAATAACTGTCAGGTGCTAAAACCAGCAACCTCGATATACACATCATTGGTAAACCTATATAGAATAAGATTATTCCTGGACCTAGTAAGTTATGATTTGTTCGAACTCTCGTAAGAATGGAGCTTAAGGCAAACAAACACATGATTATAAAACTGATTGCGAGAATAATAATTTCATAGTCTTCTATGATTTCTGGCTTTATGTAACTAAAAATTAAAGGACCTATTCCAGCAACAAAGCTTAAGTTAAAAAGAGGATCCTTAACACCTTTTCGCGAAATGTTAGTGTACTCAAAACTACACGTGACACATACTATGAAAATGAAAATAGCGGCTGTATATCGAGAGTAGCCAATTAATGCTAGCACCGCAATAACAAACAATAACCCAGTTATACCTCTAGTTCTGAATTTAGCTAATGTTTCGTTCGCCATTGTTTGTTTTAAATATAAAATAAATTAAAGGTAATCCTATCAAAGGTAGAATCAGGAAATACCAATTAAAATCTTCTTCAACGCTATTACTTTGAGTTAAATCCTCATTAAATAGTGCTAATGCTAAAAGTGGAATTAAGTTGTTGAAAAAATGTAAAATTATTGGTATCCAAAAATTCCTAGTGTAATAATAAGCATAACCCATTATAGCACCAAGCCCCATCCGTGCCAATAATCCTTCAAATTGAAAATGAATCACACTAAATAAAAATGCACTTATCCATACTGCAGCATGCCCATTTCGTAGGATTTTTCCTAGGTTTTTCTGAGTAATTCCACGAAATACTAGTTCTTCACCTATGGCTGGCATTAAGCTGATTAAAAGGATATTTAAAAATAATATTACATAGCTATCCGAAATAATGATTTTATTCAACATCTCGGCAACATTAGCTTCGTTCGTTTTCATCCAATCAGCAAGGGGAATAAATGAATTCATATAATGAAGTAAATTAATCAATGGATACGAACAAAATAGCAGTAGCCCTGCTAAAATAATATTTACAATTTTTGGAGACTTGTGAAGATCGAAGCTTTTTAAAATTTCTTTTTTGAAAAAATAGAAACCATATATAAAAGATGGTAACAGGAATAAAAATAAATGATTTAAGAATAGACTTAGTCGTAAATTAGAAGCTGAGCTTTCGTAAGTGATTTCTGGGTTTTCAGAAAGCTCTTGAAATGAAATACCTTGAATTAAATAAGGAATCATACTCATAATAGCTGCAAAAAGAAAGCCTACGCATACTAGTACAAAAAATAAGATTTGCTTTTCTAAAGCAGATTTTTCGTTCACAAGAATTATTTTTTGCCACAAAAATAGACAATAGATTCTCCAATGCATAATTCACGTTGAATACTTCATATGGGTTAATTGAAATGTAGTAATTTTGAAAATATTTTATAGAATAGTTATTTCTTTTTCGTTTATGGCTTACGCCCAAAATTAAATTGTTATGAAAACGATGTTAAGTGTAAATATTAATAAAGTTGCCTTGCTTAGAAATAGCAGAGAAGGGAATTTTCCGAATCTTTTACAATATGCATTAGATTGTGAAGAATATGGAGCAGATGGAATCACTGTTCACCCTAGACCAGATGAAAGACATATAAGGTATAGTGACATACCTATTTTAAAAGCAAGTATTGCAACTGAATTAAACATAGAAGGTAATCCAATCGAAAAATTCATGGAGTTGGTTTTAAAGAATAAACCTGCACAATGCACGCTCGTTCCTGACGACCCAAATCAATTAACATCTGATCATGGTTGGGATACCATAAAACACAAATCATTCTTAACAGACATCTGTGCCCAATTAAAAGAAAATGGTATCCGTTCATCCATTTTTTTGGACCCTGATCCAAAAATGTTAGAAAATTGTCATGAAATAGGAGTTGATCGAATAGAACTATATACAGGTGTATATGCAAAGTTGTTTACTAAAGATGAAACAGCAGCTTTAGCAGAATTAAAAATGCATTCAGAAGTTGCTAAGTTAGCAGCAAAAATGGGCATTTTAGTTAATGCAGGACATGATTTGAATTTATTGAATTTAAAGAAGTACAAAGAAGAAGTTCCTCAACTAAAAGAAGTTAGCATAGGGCATGCATTAACTGTTGATTCTATTTATTTCGGCTTAAAGAACGTTATATCAATGTATAAAAATCAATTAAAATAAAAAGTTAAGGTAATTAAGAAGCGTTATAGGATTTTAATACGTTATTAACAGTATATTGAGAAATATGGGCAAAATTTAACATATACATAATGTTGAATCAAGATATTTTGTATCTTGCTGCCTTATTTTATACTTATTATTTTTTTAACTAAATATTAATAATGAAAAGACTTTCACTACTTTTATTATTTTTCTTATCTCTCTGTAGCATGTCATTTGCACAGAAGACGGTAACGGGTACTATTACAGACCCAGATGGTGTGCCATTAATTGGAGCATCAGTTGTTGCAAAAGGTACTACAACAGGATCAATTACAGATCTTGATGGTAACTTTTCTTTGAATGTGCCTGAAAATACAGCTACTTTAGTTGTATCTTATACAGGTTTTGAAACACAAGAAATCGACATTTCTAGTACTTCAATTGTTAATCTTGTTATGAGCGAAGGTTCTGTACTTGATGAAGTTGTAGTTGTAGCTGGAGGTATCGAAAAGAACAAAGCTCGGCTTGGATATGCCATTCAAAACGTAAATCCAGATGAAGTACTTGCTTCGAAAGAAGTAAATTTTGTTAATGCCTTAAACTCTAAAGTTGCAGGTGTAACAGTTACAAGTAGTTCTGGATCACCAGGAGCATCTTCTAATATTAGAATTAGAGGTAACAATTCTATAAATGGTTAAAATTCACCTTTATTTATTGTTGATGGTGTGACAATTGATAACTAATCTTAAGGGAATGGTACTGACTGTGTTGATCAATCAAACAGAGCTGTAGATATCAACCCTAATGATATCGCAAGTATTACAATATTAAAAGGACCATCTGCAACTGCACTATATGGTGTAAGAGCAGCAAACGGTGCTGTTGTAATTACAACTAAACAAGGAACTTCTGGAAAACCTAGAGTTTCTATTTCTACAACGTATTCTCTTGATCAAGCGAATAAATTACCTGCTCGTCAAAATACTTACGCACAAGGTAGAATTACGGGAGGAGTACCTTCTTACTTAGGGCCTGAAACTTCAAACGGATTCTCTTGGGGACCTAATGTTGCAGATTTAGAGTATAGTGATACTCCATCAGAATTTGATTTAAATGGAGCTATTGTGCCTGCTGGAGAAGGAAATGGACAAGCTATTAATGTTTATGATCCTTATACATTTTTTGTAAATGGTAATACAGTAGATTTCAATGCATCTATTGCAGGTGGAAATGATAATACTACATACTTTTTATCTGCTGGAAGACTAAATAGTTCAGGTATTGTTCCTAATTCAACTTTTACAAGAAATTCATTTAGATTGAATGTACGTAATAAAGTAAATGATAAATTATCAACAGGAATGGGTGTGAACTACATAAACTCTGGAGGTAATAGAATTCAAAGAGGTTCAAATCTTAATGGAGTAATGTTAGGATTATTAAGAACTGCACCAACTTTCGATAACGGAAATGGTAAAGTAGGTCAAGCTGCCGCGGATGATGTAAGTACTTATGTACAGTCTAATGGAGACCAAAGATCATATAGAAATGGTATCTATGATAATCCTTATTGGACAGTTAATAGAAATCCATTCCAAGATGATGTAAATAGAATTATTGGAAATGTTTTTGCTAATTATGAAATAACAAATGATTTAGCATTCAATGTAAAAATGGGTATTGATCAATATTCTGATTCTAGAAATAGTGCATTTGATATACAAACAAATCCGTTCCGACAAGTTGCAGGAACTGTTGTTCAACAAAAAATCAATAACAGAGATTTCAATTTAGACGCGATGCTTGTTTATAATAAGAATATTTCTGACAATATTTCATTAAACCTTTTAGGAGGATTCAATACATTTGATTCTAAGTTTAATAGTATTTCAGCTACTGGTACAACTCTAGCAATTGCTGGATTTTATGATATTAGTAATGCAACAGATATTATTGCTGGAAGAGCCGATGCTAGAAAAAGATTGTATGGAGCTTATGGTACTGCTGATATAGGATTGAATAATTACTTATTCCTTAATTTAACAGCAAGAAATGACTGGTCATCTATATTACCAGTTGAAAATAATAGTTTCCAATCTTACTCTGCAAGTTTAGGTTTTGTTTTAACAGAAGCTTTGCAGATGAACTCTGGATTATTAGATTATGCTAAGCTTAGAACATCTTATGGTGTTGTTGGTAATGATGGGGGAACTGCATTTATTAGTGCAACTCAAAATGTATTTACACAAGCTTCTTCAGGAGGTGATGGTTTTATTACAACTGTTGACTTTCCAGCTTTTGGAAATAATGCATTTGAAAGATCGACATTGTTAGGTAATGCTAACTTGAGAGCTGAAAGTACAAGAACATTTGAAGTTGGTGGAGAATTTAAATTCTTAAAAGGAAGATTAGGTGCAGATATTACATATTATAACTCAAGAACTACTGACGTTATTATTGCAACACAAATTTCTTCTGCAACTGGATTTACAAATTCTGTACAGAATAGTGGAATCATTTCTAATTATGGAGTAGAAGCTGTTTTAAATGCTACACCTATTAAAAATAATAATTTTGCATGGGACATTGATTTAAACTTCACAAAGTATGAAAACGACATAGTAGAACTAGCACCTGGTGTTGAAGATGTATTTTTAGCAGGATTCGTTTCTACATCAGTTAATGCTGTTGCAGGTCAACCTTTCTCAGCTATTTTTGGTACAGGATGGCAAAGAACTGAAGATGGAGATGTAATAATTGGGGACAATGGATGGCCTTTAACAGATCCTACAACAAAAGCATTAGGAGATCCTAATCCAGACTGGATTGCTGGATTAAGAAATACTTTCACGTTTGGTGATTTCTCTTTATCTGCATTGTTAGATGTAAGACAAGGTGGAGATGTATGGTGTGGAACATGTGGTATCATGGATTACTTCGGAACTTCTGCTCAATCTGGAGACGAAAGAAATGACGTTGTAGTTTTTGATGGTGTTGTTAATACAGGTACTGCAGATGAGCCAGTATATGTTGAAAATGATAGAGCCGTTGCACTTGCACAGGCTGATCCTAATGCGTCATTTTCTTCTTTTTACAGAGTTCGATATGGATTTGGTGGAATTTCAGAGATGAATATTTATGATTCTTCATGGATTAGATTAAGAGAATTGTCATTAAATTATAATGTACCAGGAAATGTTTTAGGTAATGTTTTTTCAGGAGCTAGTATCTCTTTGACAGGAAGAAACTTATGGTTAAGAACAGAATACCCTGGTATTGATCCAGAAACAAACCTAACAGGTGATTCCAATGGATTTGGATTAGATTATTTCAATATGCCGAATACAAGATCTTACGCTGCTACTGTAAGACTTGATTTCTAATGACTTAAATTATGATTAAAATGAATAAAATAATTAATTATATATCTGCATTCGCATTTCTTCTTATTGTTTCGTCATGTGGACAAACATTAGAAGAAATTAATGTAGACCCTAATAACCCAATATCAGTTGACCTTAAATTAATGTTACCTGAGGCTCAATCTCAATCAGCATTTAATGAAGGAACGAACCCAAATAGAGTTGCTGGTATTTGGATGCAACAGTTTTTTGGATTAGATGCTCAACAATTAGCTTATAACTCATACATTGCAGGTTCGGACGTAATGAATAATTACTGGAATACTGGTTTATATGCTGGAGTACTTAGAAGTTGTGATGTAATAATTTCGCAATCTGCAGAAGAAGGAAGACCTTTTTATGGAGCAGTTGCTAAGATTATTATGGCGAATGAATTAGGAAAAGCAACATCATTTTTTGGAGATTTACCTTACTCTCAAGCTTTTCTTGGAACAGAAGTATTACAACCAACTTATGATACTCAAGAAAGCATTTACGGTACAGTTCAATCACTTTTAGATGAAGCAATTGCTACACTTACTGCTGGAGATGGTGGGTACAATGGTGGAGATTTAGTTTATGGTGGTGATGATGCTTCTTGGATTGCGGCTGCACATGCTTTTAAAGCAAGATATTATTTGCAAACTTCTAAGAGAAATAACGGTAATTATGCTTTAGCATTAACTGAACTTGAAAGTGCATTTACTTCAAATGCAACTGCTCCTTCTTTTACGTTTGATATTGCAGAAACTGCAAATTGGGCTTTAGCAAAATTTGGAATAGAAAGACCTTCAACTTTAGGTATTGATCCTAGATTTTCAGCAATGATGGACGGTGATCCTAGAAAAGATTCTTATATGGACGATGGGCTGTTTTTCTTTGATGGAGCAGAAGGTAACCTAGTTTGGGGAAGATCTGCTGCTTCTATTCCTATGATTTCTTATGTTGAACTTAAGTTTATAGAAGCTGAAGCTACAGCTGCTAATGATGGTGATGGAACTACTGCTTTAGCTGAAGCAATTCAAGCAAGTATGGATTTAGTTGGTGTAACAGATGATGGATATGTCGCTGCTGCTTCTGCTGATGGGTCTGTTGAGAATATTATCACTGAAGCTTATAAAGCGTATTATGGATTTAATTTCCATGAGACTTGGTCTAACTGGAGAAGAACAGGATTTCCTGCTTTAACTCCTACGGCTGATGCTTCTAACGGATTTAACCCAAGTGGTGCAGTTCCACAAAGATACTTATATGCTGAGTCTGAAGAAACAACAAACGAAGCTAATGTTGGTGCTGCTAAAAGTGCACAAGGTGGAGCATTATTAGATGCTACTCTTTGGGTATTTGAATAAAATTAATAGCTATGAAGATTCTATTAATAACAGTACTTACAGTTCTTTTAACTGCTAATTTAGCAAGCTCTCAAACTATGAGGGGTGCAGGTTTCGTAGGTTTTTCTAACCAAACTGAATTGGCAAATTATGGAGTTCAGGAATTTATTCCAAAGTCTGAAATTAAAGGATCTTCATTGCTTTTTGCTACTTCTCGAGTAGGAGTCGTTACTTTCAAAAACGATAGCAAAACTGAAGAGGTTAAATTAAACTATGATTCTTACAACGAATTTGTAGTTGTTGAAACTGAAGGTAAAACTTTTGCCTTCCCTGTAAAGTATGTTGATACGATTTTGTTTCAAGATGCTGTATTGGGATTCAATAATTGTGAGGTTGTTTTTGATACCGAAAATACAGAATATTTCCTAGGTGAAATTTTAAACTTAGGAGGATTGAGATTAATTAAAAGACAAATTACCACTCTAAAAGAGCCAACTTATAATGCGGCTTTAGATTCAGGTGATCGAGATTCTAAATTTATCAATTCTATTGAATATTATTTTTTGTATGAAGGTAAATCATACAAACTTCCTAAGAGAAAAGGTAAAGCAATAAATGATGGGTATTTGAATAGTGAAATAAGAAAATCTCTAAAATCAAGCAAAGTGAATTTTAATAATGAAGCTAGTTTGATTGATTTTGTTAATTCCTTCAATGCTAATAATTAAATTAATAAAACAATAATAAAATGAATTTTAAAAATATATTTTACTGTTTGTTCTTGTCAAGTGTACTAGTTTTTTCTAGCTGTACAGATCCAGACATAGTAACTAAAGCAGAAGAAAATCTTTTTAATACTGCAGGATCTATTATCTCTGCAACAGATGTAACAAGCGGTTTCTTTGATCTTGGAGATATTCCGAATGCAATCTACTCTTCAACATTAGTTGCTAACGGAGCAGATGTAAGTAATGCAGATATTTTACTTTCTCGAAATGGAGGAGATGAAGTTACTATTTCAAGTGTAAGTTCTTTTCCTTCTGAGTTCAGTTTAACTTTAGAAGATGCAGCTTCTGCTTTAGGAATTTCTACTGATGATGTTGCTGTAGGTGATAACTTCGGGTTAAGATTTGTTTCAACTTCAGGAGATGGAACATTTTCTACGGGAACAAGAGTAGGTGTTTTAGCTACATGTAGTTCAGCTCTTGCAGGTGAATATGCATATGTACTTGATGCTCCATTTTGCGGTGGAGATGCTGTGATGGGTACTGTAATGCTAACTGAAACAATGGCTGGGAGATATACTTTTAGCGATTGGGCATTTGGTAGTTACGAAGTTTGTTATGGAGGACCAGCAGCAAGTTGGGGAAGTCTTGAACTTACTGATGTTTGTAACACTTTAGCTATAGAAGGTGTAGATAATTACGATGATACTTGGTACATTAATGATATCGCTACATCTGGTGATCAATTTACTTTCACTTGGTCTAATGACTATGGTGAATCAGGAACAGTTACGTTAACTAATCCTAATGGTGATTGGCCACCGCTTAAATAAGATAATTCTTATATGATAATATAAAGGCTATTCCTTCTGGAGTAGCCTTTTTTTATTCCCTATAATTTTTGGTTTGTTTGCTATTAAATCCTATGAATTTATTCGATCAATATTTGCTCCTTTTACCAAAATACAAGTGCACTTATAATGAAGGGGGGATTTTATGAGATTTTGAAAATTCTGTATTAATCACTGCTGATTCTTCTGTATCATAATTTTGATCAGACTGTAGATATTTTAATGTATAACTAGGTTTAATTATCTATTTCTATTTTTCAATTCATTAATTACCTTTATTGATTTCTTGCTCTATTTCTAAGCTATAGAATACTTCCTTTTTATTTTTTTAATTTTTGGGCTCGAGCCCAAAAATGATATTGGCACTTATTTTGCTGCTATATAGTTTATGCAGCATTATTTAGATTCCTTTATTAGTTATTTATCCAAAGAGAAAAGATACTCTAAGCATACAGTAAATGCTTACAGAAAGGATATTGAACAATTCAACAGTTTTCTTTCTACACAAATGGAAGTTGTTGATTTATTCTTTATCAAAAATATTCATGTAAGATCTTGGATAGTGACTATGGTGGAAGATGGTATTGCTAACCGATCAATAAATAGGAAAATTGTTACACTTAGGAATTTCTATAAATTTTTAAGAAAGTCCAATATTGAACTTCGAAATCCTTGTGATAAAATTCAAGCCTTAAAGACGCCAAAACGGTTACCTTCATTTGTCCAAGAGAAAGATCTAAGGAATACCTTTGAGTTAATCGTTCAAGACACGTCAGACCCTTTTCAGTGGAGAGATTATGTAATTGTAGAGTTGCTCTACAATACTGGCTTGAGGCGCTCAGAATTGATAAATCTTCAAAAGTCAGATATTTCATTTAATCGAAATGTGATGAGAGTGATGGGTAAAGGAGGCAAAGAAAGATTAGTGCCTTTATCTGATACACTTATTTCTGACTTGAAAAAATATTTAGATATACTAAATGAGAGAGGATATTTATCAGATAAAGTGTTTATAACAGAATCTTCAAAAAAGCTGTATCCTAAAGCTGTCTATAATATAGTAAAAAAATATTTGTCATTATTAACTACTGTGGAGAAAAAGAGTCCGCATGTGTTGAGACATAGTTTCGCTACTCATTTAATGAATAGGGGAGCAGAATTAAATGCAGTTAAAGAAATATTAGGTCATTCTAGCCTTGCTGCAACTCAAGTTTATACCCATAATTCAATTGAGGAATTAAAATCGATTTATAAAAAGGCACATCCCAAAAGTTAATTGATTCTTTATTATCAACGAAATTGAAAATTTTCGAATATAAATTAGCTCAGCTTTAGTATTTTATTGGACGTTTTATATAAATGTAGATATAAAAAATGCTTTCGAAAGCGCCAAAAGACTGACGCCTAATAAAAAAAAGAAATAAATAGGTCGAAAATATTTTAAGTATAGAAATAAACTACTATTTTTGCGTCGCTTTTGATGAAAAGTAATTGAAACTTTGAAGAAAATTGTATTGCCGATGTAGCTCAGTTGGCCAGAGCAGCTGATTTGTAATCAGCGGGTCGGGGGTTCGAATCCCTCCATCGGCTCTTTTATGTGATACAATTACTGGGGGTGCGCCACAGTTGGAGAGGTGGGCTGGACTGTAAATCCAGTGCTTTGGCTGAGTAGGTTCGAATCCTACCACCCCCACTATCACATATAAAGAAATTAGCGGGAGTAGCTCAGTTGGTAGAGCATCAGCCTTCCAAGCTGAGGGTCGCGGGT
>CAZMKA010000086.1:0-15370 GCA_964566605.1 uncultured Saprospiraceae bacterium
ACAGCCTATTTGTTGTAAGCGGATGCAAAGATAATACTTCTGTTTATTTAACAAAGTTTTTGTGTAAAATTTTATAAAAAAATATAAGCTATTTATTATTCACTTATCAAAACACCTTTTGGCGTTGATTTTCTTTTATTTTTCAATCGCTTGATTGTTAGACTTATTAAGGTAGCACCTATTACTGCTGGAAGAAACCAAGTTATATAAAATGGCAATACCATACTGAAGTTGTTTACCATAAATGCCGTAAAAGTTGCTATGTAAGCTCCTCCCATTCTCGAAATATGATTATATAATGGTTTTCTTAACCCTTTCATGCCTTGATATACCTTTTTTAAAAATCTTATGTCTTGAATCGTGTTCGATAATAATATAGAGCCAAAGACTAATACGATTAACCCAGTTCCAGTGCGAGATATAGAGAGATCATATATTCCCAATGTAATCATACTTACTGCAGTAATGAAAACAAATCCTACCACTATATAATCAGACCACCTTAAATTCTTAGCACGATTATTTAAAGTTAAGTACCTTCTTCCAGCAACTGCTAAATAAGTAGAAAAGATTCCAACTAAAAATAAGAATAATAAAGCATTACCTTTTATTATAAACATAGGTACAACAGTTACAAAAACACCAATCATTGACCAATAATAGATCTTGCCAAATATCTTGTGCTTCTTGACATTCTTGTTTAATAACATGGCAAAGGCTCCTGTAATTAAAGCTGAGAAACCGAAGATTACATGTATGATAAGTAGTATGGAATAAATAGTCATAATTCATTTTTTTTGGTTATTAACTATTCAAACATATTCATGAATTTCGTGTCAATCAAATTAAAGGGATGTATGACTACAAATAGGGATGAACTACTGTATTTAGTGATGAAATACTAACTTAGGGACGAATGACTAAGCGTTTTTTGCGATAGATTCTCGAACTTGAGCAGTGTATGATCGGCTAACTCGTGCAACTTTTTCGGTTCCTTCAAAATATACAACGAAACCTTGGGAATTTCCATCATAATCTGAAGCATTGCCTAAATTTATTATAAAGGATCGATGTGTTTTTATAATTAATGGTTCCCTTTCAATTGATTCCTCTACAGCTTTTAATGTTGTGCGGAGCATTGTGCTTTTAACTTCCTTGTCTTCCTTAATATAAAAACGTACATAATTCGATTCCGCTTCTGCAAATAAGAATTTATATGCGTCAATCTCTACATTCTCTTCTGCATACTGAGATTTAAATATAAGTAGGTTCTGTTGCGGCTTAATTTCAGCTTTAAATTTCAAAGCTAGAGATTCACTTTTATATTTTTTTTCATACTGAATCATGGATAAGGTGATAAAAAATACAGTGGGAAAAATAGCAATAAAAAAGGTTGAACTTAATACACCAATAAAACTTGATAGACTTGATTCTAATTCAGTGAAAAGCAACAATGTTAATAGGTAGTTAGCTAGCGCAATACATAGTATCATGCTTAGAACATATAGAATGTCTTTCCATAAAACCCATTTTTCATCTTTTATATTCGGAAAGAAAATAGTGGGTAAAACCATTTGAAAAATAAGAGTAATCAGCGCACTTAATAGACCATAACTAATTACTAATCCTGTTCTGCCCCATCGGAAATCAGTTGAAATATTGAATTGTAAACAGTAAAGAATGATACTAACAAAGCAACCAACTAAAACAGCAATTCCAACAGATTTTAATGGACTAAAAGATCCTGGAATTGGATGGGGTGAATGAAGAAGACTTTTTATTTTAGTTATCAATTTTTTGGTTTACATTTTCTTTGAAACAAAACTAGTAGAATTCTTGTACTTCTTAAAATTCAATCTGTATTAACCTTTCCATTCGACCTATTTCAGATTGATTAAGCTTTTCTTATTTCTTCAAATTTAATTTTTAATTGAAATAATAAAAAATTTACATACCAAGCTTTTTGACTTAATTAATTTGGCATTAAGGACTTATGGTAAAATATAATTTTATCGTCAATGTTATGACAGTGTTAAATTTTATTTAATTTTCATTTCTCATAATCTAAATGCTTTTTTCTGCGTTATAAATGGACAAAACAGAAACTTAAGCACCAACCCATATTTTTAAACTTAAAGAGAACAAAAATGAAAGAGAGAATAATGATTATCGAAGAAAAAAGTTTTGGATATGTTGTGATGAACCTTACCCATAAAGCAAAACAACTAATACCTTATGAAAAACTAGTCAAACGAATAAAATGGGGAATGTACGAGCTCGTAAATGCTTGTATGCTACCTTCGACATAAAGTTTTTAAATTTCAGAGGCGAGTGCAAACTCGCCTTTTTTATTGCCCTTTATCGTAATTATTCTTTGGGCTTAAAGCCCAAAATCCATTATCCTTCATTTGCCAAAACATATATTTCTAACATAGTAATACTAGTCTTCGCTAAACTTTTCACTAACCTCTTTTCTTCGTTAAGGTAGCTCGTTGGTAAGTTGTCACTCGATAAGAATCAACCGGTGGAATTTCATTCTCTTTAACTTTCATATTTCCTGTGGTATTGATCGCTTCTTGTGGTCCCGCAATCACTTCGAAAACCATCTTGTCCCCCAAAAACGTATTCACGGTCTGTAAGGTAGAATTGCTTACCGAAAAGCTTGAAATTAATTTCTTGTCAAGTAGATATGCATCGAGCACGATGCCATTGTCTTCATCTATCTGATACATTCCTCGTTCTTTGTCGACCTCTAATAAAAGATACTTTCGTTTATCCTCATCCTTTCCCGGATTGTAGATAATATGCCACGCCCAAACCCCAGATTCTCCTATCTCGAATATATCCAGCGCCATAGGAACTCGTTGCACCATTCCCGTATCCTGAAAGATAAAAATTTCACCTTCCCAATACCCAATTGCACTTTCTGGAAATTTCAACTCGAATCCTTCCGAGAGTTCCGCTTCATCTACCTTCGATAGTTCACTCGTCGTTCCACAAGCATAGAATAACGAAAAAATCAATAGATTTAAAAAGATAAAATGTATGTTTGATTTCATAACAAATTTGTACGCATGAACTCTAAATTAAATTATTTTCTTTGCTTGCTTTTGGTATTTGCTCAATTAACTGCAATTTCAGCACAAAAGAATAGTTGGAAAATTCCTACGGAACCTTATTTCCAACAGCAGGTAGACAACGTCATCAATGTCACATTAGACGATGTAAATCATACACTTACAGGAGAAGTTGTTATGACTTATACCAATAATTCTCCGGACGTTTTGAACGAAATGTACATGCACTTGTGGGCTAATGCTTACAAAGATCGCACGACTGCCTTTGCAGAACAAAGACTGCAACACGGAGATACGAAATTCCATTTTTCCGAAGAACAAGAACGTGGAAATTTTAGCGATTTGAGTATTTATGTGAATGAGAAAAAGATAAGTTACACCGAGTGGGAAGGGAATAGAGATGTAGCTTATTTTAAATTACCTTTTGGGCTCGAGCCCAAAAAAGAAATGACTATACGCATTCCTTTTACGCTTAAAATCCCTGAATCATTTAGTCGACTTGGCCATGTAGGCGAATCCTATCAATTAACTCAATGGTTCCCAAAACCTGCCGTTTACGATAGAGACGGATGGCACCCAATGCCTTATCTACATATGGGTGAATTCTATTCAGAGTTTGGTGATTATGAAGTATCTATTACGCTTCCTCAAAATTATATTGTTGCTTCTACTGGTGCTCTACAAAATGACGAAGAAATTCAATTTTTAAATAAGAAAATCGAGGAAACAAAGGCAAGAGCAAACGACACAATTGTTGATTTGAGTTTTCCTCCGAGCTCGGATGTTATGAAAACAATTACGTATAAAGCAGAGAATGTTCATGATTTTGGGTGGTTCGCAGATAAGCGATTTTATGTGGAGAAAGGCGAGGTTGCTTTGGCAAATGGAAAGATTGTTGAAACTTATGTTTATTACACAGACACTGAAAAGAATTTATGGCAAGATGCTTTATCATATGTTAATCGATCAACGATTTTTTATTCGGAAAAAGTAGGAAATTACCCATACCCGCATGCAACTGCTGTTCAATCGGCATTAAGTGCTGGAGGTGGAATGGAATATCCTATGATTACAGTGATTGGTACTTCAGGTAATGCTCGTGGTCTTGATGCCGTCATAACACATGAAGTAGGACACAATTGGTTTTATGGTATTCTGGGTTTCAATGAAAGAGACCACACATGGCTTGACGAAGGAATCAATTCATATTACGATCACCGATATACCCAAAAGTTTTATGACGCTCCTATGTCTATGGGATTGCCTCCTCGTTTTACAAAAGGTGCAGAAACGAGTGTTATGCAGCTTGCCTTACAAGCCCAAATCAAGAGAGGCCAAGATCAAGCACCTTCTTTACACGCTTCGGAATTCGAACCTACGAATTATTTTTTCAGCTGTTACGAAAAACCGGCATTAGCCTTTGAGTTTTTGGAGCAATATCTTGGTGAAGAAAGATTCGATATCATCATGCAAGATTTATATCAAAAATGGGAATTTAAACATCCTGGTCCTGGAGATGTAATTGATCATTTCAACAAACAATCAGGTGAGGACTTGAGTTGGTTTTTTAATGGATTTATCTATAGTGCTGACGAGATGAATTACAAACTGTCATCTATCAAAAAAATAGACGATGCTTATGAATTGAAAATCCGAAATAAAGGTGATATAGATGCGCCGTTTCCTGTGACTGCATATAAAGACGGAAAAGCAGTTAAAACGGAATGGTATGAAGCAAAGCAAAATAATGAAAAGGTAACTTTCGGGGGTTCGGATTATGATTATTTTATCATTGATTCATCGTTTACTATGCTTGATATCAATATGGATAATAACTATAAGAAATCGAAAGGTATTGTTATGCCAAGTATTGGTTTTCTTACTGGTATGGATAACATGAAAAAGAAACAATTATTTCTGCTTCCTATAGGAGCTGGAAATGATTATGATGGTTTTATGCTCGGCTTGAATTTCAATAATCTATCCATTCCTTTGCCTAAGTGGAAAGTTAATTTCAATACGTTTTATGGATTTAATAGTGGTAAAGTTGTAGGGACTGGTAGAATTCAGTACGATCAACCGATAAAGAAAAATGGACTTGAAAGGATTACTTATAAATTATCTTCTAGAAGATTCTCTTTTGAAGAAACTGAGGATGGAACGAACATTTATGAAACGATTGTACCTTCAGTTGCTTTCTCGTTTGATCACGGTGAAGGAACATTGATGCAAAGTGAGCTCGAGTTGAAACATACGTTTGCAGAGTGGGGGAGTTCAGATGATAAAGACGCTGGGAATTATACGAAATTAAGTTACGGTGGGAAAAGAAATTCAGCATTATATCCCACTGAATTTAATATTGCTTCAGAGTATATGAATTACAACACAGAGCTTAGTTCTATTAATGTTAATTCAGTTAAAATTGATGGTTTTATAAAGCAAAGCTTTCAGTTTATGGAGGGAAGGATGTTTAATGTTCGTTTTTATGGAGGTTTCTTTCCTTTGCAATCAGATGAGGTTTGGACCCAAAATAATAAAACTGCTGTAGGTAATAACAATATTAACCTCGTGTTTAATGGAGAAGCTGATCATGCATTTGAAGAATTTTTTATGGGAAGAACTGCGTTTTTCGGAGGACTTGATAATCAAATTTTAATGAGAGATGGTGGATTTAAGTTAGGGAATCTAGGTTCTGGACACGTAGGTCAATCTGATCGTGCAGCTTTTGCTGTGAATCTTGAGACTCAGTTACCTGTGAAATTTATACCGAAGTCAGTGCGTTTATACTTTGACTATGGATCATATAGTAGTGCAATTACACAAAGTTCTCGTAATTGGGAAACCATTTATAGTGGTGGAGTGATGCTTAATTTCTTTGATTTTATGAATGTGTATGTTCCTCTTTATTCTAATGAGACAGTTACTAATGGTCAACTTGAAACGACGACGTTTTTCAATGGAATTAGCTTTACATTGGATATGAATAAGTTAGATATTATTGATTTATATAATAATTTTAGGATTTAAAATATTTTGGGCTCGAGCCCAAAAAAAATAATAAAAAAAGAACAACATATTCAATGTTAAATTATTGAATAAAGATATATTTAACTATAATTACGCAGTTTAGCTACAACTAGAATAAATGCGTAACTTGTGATTATCAAAAAAATAAAATAACTATGCTATCAGTAGGAGATAAAGCGCCTGATTTTTGTTTGTATTCAACTGAAAAGAAAGAAGTTCAGTTGGCGGATTATTCAGGAAAGAATCTTGTAATATTATTTTTTCCATTGGCATTTACGGGTGTTTGTACGGAAGAATTATGCACAATACGTGATTCTTACTCGAAGTATGAATCTCTTAATGCTGAGGTAATAGGAATAAGTGTTGACTCATTATTTACACTAGAACAATTCAAAAAAGCAGAGAATTACAATTTTACTTTACTAAGTGATTTTAATAAAGAAGCTTCAAGATCATACGGTTCAATTTACGATCAATTCGTACTTGGAATGAATGGTGTTTCAAAGCGTTCTGCGTTTGTGGTAAGCAAATCTGGAACTATTGAATACGCTGAAGTGTTGGAAGATGCAGGAAAACAACCTAACTTTGAGGCAATAGAAAAAGCTTTACAGAAACTAAATTAATATTTTATGATGCTAGATATATACAATGGGACTGATACAGATGTTTTAGAGGATATAGATGTATTATTGGATGTAGATTTCGGGTCTCAGCTATTGGTTTACAATGATGACCACAACACGTTTGACTGGGTAATTAAGTGTTTCATGGAAGTTTGTGAACATACGATGGAGCAGGCAGAGCAATTGTCTTTATTAGTCCATTATAAAGGTAAAGCTTGTGCAAAAACAGATACCTTCGATGTATTAAAGCCTATGAAGGATGCATTGTGTGAACGAGGTTTATCTGCAGTTATAGAATCTACAAAAGATAACTCATGATACCTTATCTGGGGGATGAATTGGTATTTCCTTCCGCAGAGAGTTCTAGCCCTAGAGGTATTGTTGCAATAGGAGGTGATTTATCTCCAGATCGATTAATGTTAGCCTATAGAAGTGGTATTTTCCCTTGGTTCAACGAGCATGATCCTTTATTGTGGTGGTCATTGGATCCTAGGATGGTCATATATCCCGACAAGCTAAAAGTTTCTAAATCTATGCGTTCGTTGTTCAACAAAGAACGATTTAAAGTTACATATAATCAGTGTTTTCAGCGTGTAATAGAAGCGTGTAGTAATGTGCGAAGAGAAGGTCAAGCAGGAACTTGGATCACTAAAGATATGAGAAATGCATATACCAGATTGCATTTACTTGGTTGTGCCTATTCTGTGGAAGTGTGGGATGAAGAAGAATTAGTAGGAGGCTTGTATGGAGTAAAGATAGGAAGTATATTTAGCGGAGAGTCTATGTTTTCTTTAAAAAGTAATGCTTCGAAGTATGGTTTTATAAGCTTTGTAAGGAAAGCGAAAAATGAAGGCTTGAAACTAATTGATTGTCAACAAGAAAGTGATCACTTAAGAAGTTTAGGTGGAGAGTGTATAAGTAGAAAAGAATACCTTACCTTGCTTCAAAAATGGCGTGATTAAAGATGTTTAAGCATGTTTAATTGGTTTGTTTTTGCCATCCATACAGCTTGTTTTTTGAAAGAAACCCCTTAAATGTTAAATGTTAAATTTTGACATTTTGTATTTAGAAATAGTATATTGTACTTATGGAACAATTTGTGTGCTTAATTGAAGATAGTAAATCTATAAGAGAAAGTGTTAGGCTTTTTATTGAGGCTAAGTCATCTTTAAAAGTGCTAGAAGAGTTTAGTAGTGTTGAGGCATTTCTTGAATATGATTTTAAATCGAATACACCGCAAATCCTTTTGCTTGATATAGGACTTCCAGGAATGACTGGGCTGGAAGGGATTTCTCATATAAAGAATAAAATTCCAAATATTAATATCATCATGTTAACCACTTATGAAGAAGATGATAAAATATTTTCTGCTCTGTGTGCAGGGGCATGTTCTTATATTTCTAAGAAAACGCCATTGGCAAAAATAGTTGAAGCTCTTGTGATAGTTTCTGAAGGAGGATCTTATATGTCTCCATCAATTGCAAGAAAAGTAGCCGGTTACTTTACTTCACAGAAAGAAGATAAAAAGAAAGCAAATCTTACCAACAGACAAAAGGAAATAGTAGAGCACATGGTAGAAGGTAAAACGTATAGAGAAGTTGCTGATCTTTGTTATATTTCAATGAACACTGTTCGGTCTCATATAAAGAATATATATGAAGTCCTACAAGTCAACAACAAAGTTGGCCTTATGACAAAGTATCATAAGGGAGAGATATAGTTTATCTACCAACTTCTTTAAGACTCTAGTTATGATGAGGAACAGCATTTCGCATGTCAGGCAATGCAAAAGTCGTTTGGCCATCTCCACCATAATTTATTCCTATTAATGAAAATAATGCTTGATAATCTATAATATTTAGTACTTGCCCTTCACAAGGTAACCATCCTCCTGGAGTGAAATTGTAGGGAAGTAATTTTATTTCACCTATTAAGGTGCCTTCAGCAACGGATCCTGCAGAAGGGTATACACCACTTGTTGCAATAAAATATCTCATTGATGTTGCTTTATTAATTCGTTTACCATTTTCTATTTCAAGATCCGTGGTACCACTGGTTGTAACATTGGTTAAATCTGTATTTCCAGTTGTCGAAACATTCGCTAACTGTGTATAGTGATTCGTTTTTATTGAATCCATTTCAGTATACCAATTCGTTTTAAAACGATTTACTTCTACTATATCATCATCCTTTACTATCAATACACTAACGCCATTATTATTCCGAATATCGAAATAAACATCATCTGATGGTGCTTGATTAATGCGTACTTGTCCTTGAAAGAATCCAGCAAAATTATTACTTCCTCCTTGGCTTAATGCATATAATGAATAATTACTACTACCGAATCCAGCTGTAGCATAAACACCGAAATTTGTTCCACTATTGTTTCCATACGCTGTACCTGAAACTGCATAATAATTACCAGCTCCAGTACCAACAACTGAACCGTCTACACCTATATATCCACCTACGCCTTGTACACCGATGCCGTAATAGTCAGATACTGTATTTACTCCAAGTATTGCTGGAATATCAGAATTACCTGTATGGGTTTTTTCCACTTTTAGTCCTTCGTCACTAGTAGAGGGCGAGAAAATATCCGTATTAGCATCTATAATTACTTTTTCAGTATTAACTTGACTGAACAGGAAACAAGGTGTAAGAAATAAGATCGTATAAATTAAAACTTTCATTTTGCAATTTTTATAACAAAATTACTTTCTTTTATACTTGTTTTTGCCACCCAAAGATGTGGTTTTATCAAGCATTTGAATGACTTGATGTAAAACAAGAATAGATGAAAACACTATTTAACAATAACAGCAAATCCTTTCTTAGTATGTATTTCAAGAGTTTTACCTATTCTTTCTGCTCGCATTTTCATATTGGAAGTACCTAGTCCAGACGTCTTGATTTTGTCTTCATCAATAGTTCCATTGTCTCTAACTTCTAGGTAGAGATCTTTCTCGTTTTGCTTGAATATGATGTTTAGTTTATCACCATTGCTATATTTTGCTGCATTATGAACAGCTTCTTTAAAAATCAAATAGATGTTTTGACGTACATCAGGTCGTAGTTTACTTTCTTTTAGCACTTCTTTGTGATCAAATGAAACTTGCAATGGATGTCCTTCTAGTCGATCCGACACATAATCTTTCATACGATCTAGTAAGTCATCTACTTTATCTTTTCGCGCATCAATTGCCCATACTGTATCTCTCATTCTACTCATAGCTTCACGGCTTAAGTTGCTTAATTTTTCAAATTTTTCGACTTGTTCATCTTTCGCTGTTAAGCCCATCACTTCACTTTGCATAGCTAAAGAAGAGAGCATAGTACCTACATCATCATGTAAGTCACTTGATAATTTGGAACGAAATTTTTCAGCCTCTTCAAGTTGTTTTTGAGCATTTTTTCGTTGTTGGTATTTATATAAAAAGTAACCTAAAATAGCGAGAAAGAGGGTTGTCAAACCAAGTGCAATCTTCCAAGACGTAGCTTTTAATTCTGAAATCTCTTTATCTGCTTGTAATTGTATAATCTCTTTTTCTTTTTCAGCTGTGGCATATTTAGTCTCCCAACCTGCAATAGCTTCCGCTCGTGTTTTTGAAAACAACGTATCCTTGTAAATTTGCATCTCACTCAGGATAGAGGCGTGTTTTTTATAATCATTTCTCTTTTCATAATAACGCTCTAAGCTATTGTAAACAGAAAGTCTTTTTTCGCCATAATTCATTTCTTCCGATAAATCTTTAGCTCTCAAAAGAATATCCTCGATTTCATTCTGATAATAAATCATCTCTTCTCCACCCAAATTACCCTCAAACGCGTTATACCAATCTGCAATGCCTATCAATGCAGAGCATTCTTCTGATTTATCGCCAATTTCTTCAGCGAGTTGAAGTGCTTTGGATAAATTGAAAATAGCCTCCACAGGTTTATTTAAAGATGTGTAGTTTAACCCAAGCCCAAGGTGAGCAGCATTAGTACCTTTTTTAAAGGATATTTCTTCAGCTATACTTTGCCCTACTTTAAAATTTTCTATTGCTTTTTCGTGTTCTTTTAAATTTTCATAAGAACTACCTGTTTTGAGGGCATTATAGGCGATCAATAATTTGTAATCGACTTGCTTTGCAAGCACATTGGACTTTTCGAATTCTTTTATAGCGCCGTGATAATCAAGCATATCATTTTTTATAGCGCCTATATTATGGTATCCTACAGCCAGGCCTCTTAGATTTCCTTGTTTCTCTTTTAGTTCAATGGACTTCACGTAAAAAGAGATTGCTTCGTTATAATCCCCTTTAATATGACCTATATTTCCTAGGTTATTGTACAATTTAGGTAATGCTCTATATAGAGAAAGAGATTCTGCAATTTTTAGTGATTTTAGGTAATTATGTTCGGCAGAATCCATTTTACCAAGTCTCCGAAAGGCTAAGCCTTTTTCATTGAAGAGATCAGCCAAATAAGTATTTTCTTGCGATTGATCAAGTTCTGAAAGCGTGTAATTCAAATAATACAGTGTACTATCTAGCTGTCCGCTTAACCTTTTTTGCCTGGCTTTTTCTAGAAAATAAGTACTTCTTATAAAAGGGGATTTCTCTTTTATGATTAGTTCATTAACGGTTTGCATGACTTTTTCAGCTTCGTCAGTAAACCCCTTGTCGTATTGATAGTTTGCTTTTGCAATATGTGATTTAATTAGGTATTCTGACGATTTTTCTTTGTCAGCAATCGTCCATATTTGTTGAATTGTGGCCTCGCATTTTTCATCGATACCGAGAGCACAATATTTATCTTGAATGATTTTTAAGATAGGTAATCGCTCTTCATCATACTCTGCATCAATGTTATTTAGAATTTGCATATATGCATCTAGATCGCTCTCATCTACCAGATATTGATCGAGAAGGATATAGAGGCCTTTCATTTTTTCGGCAGGGACATCGGATTGCAATACAATCTCCTGCAGGGAATCTTTGACTTCTTGTTGTGCAAGAAGCGGAAGACATAATAAATGTAGCAATAGAAGAATTGGGGCTATTCTTTTGATAATCAATGGTTTTGATGTAAAGGTACAAATAATGTGAAACGGAGATGAAGAAAGTACGAATATTTTAGATCGAAAATCTGTGGTACTTCTTCATAAAGGCTATGAAATACATTTCGCCTTATATAACGATTTTTGCAAATCTCATTATTCTACACCAAAGTCTTCTTAAGTGGTTTTTCTTAATTCTTTATCCTTAAGAGTATAGGAATAGTTCTTTTTGGGCTTGAGCCCAAAAAAAATAAAAGTAAACTTAACACCAATTACCTAAGAAATAAGGCTAATCTAGTTCAAATCTATCCTTTAATACATCTCTTGAATTTCCACCGACCATAACATCAAAAGCTCCAGGTTCAACTATGAATTTTCCTTGTGCATTGTAAAAACCAAGGTGTTTATCAGTAAGGACGAATTCCACCACTTTCTGCTCTCCTTTTTTAATCATTACTTTCTCAAAACTCTTTAACTCTTGTACAGGTCTGATTAAAGATGCATAATGGTCTTTGATATAAAGTTGTACAACTTCCTCACCGTCAAATGCTCCTGTATTTTTTACATTCACACTTACTTTTACTCCTTTATCAGTCTTCATTACTTGTAAATTATTATACTCAAAAGTTGTATAACTTAATCCATATCCAAAGGGATAAAGTGGAGTATTACTTTCAATATCTCCATAGTGAGACCAGAAAACTTCATCTTTTACATCACCTCTTCCTGTTGCCTGATAATTATAATAAAGTGGCACTTGCCCTACTGATCGGGGGAAGCTCACAGGTAACTTTCCGCTAGGAACATATTTACCTTGTAATACATCTGCTATAGCAGGTCCTGCCATCGTTCCTAGTTGCCATGCCTCTACGATGGTAGGAATATTCGCATCTTCCCAACTTAAATCTAATGGACGGCCATTAGTAACTACAAGAATTACATTCTTGTTAACAGCCATAATTTCTTTTAACATCTCTTGTTGAAGTCCTGGTATTTTAATATTGGAACGACTTCTTCCTTCACCTGAATTATAGCCATGTTCTCCAGCAACAACAATTACAATTTCTGAATTTTTAGCTAGTTCTACTGCTTCTTTAATGCCTGATCTATCTTCCGTATTAATTTGTAATTCCGAAGGGAAATTTTCAGGCCCTGAAAACACTGTCACACCTCTTTCATATTGTAGATTATCACCATAACGTTCTTTCATCGCTTCTAAAACGGAAATCGCTGTATCATCGGTTGCTCCTAATCTCCAATTTCCAAGAGGAGAGTTTTTATCTTCAGCAAGTTGTCCAATTAAAGCGATTTTCGAATAAGAATCTTTAAGAGGTAATAGCTTATTTTCGTTCTTCAATAAAACAATTGATTTTTTTGCCATATCGTGAACACCATCGATAGTAGCTTGGTCATTAGCCATCATTTTTTCTCTTTCTTCGTTACAATATAAGTATGGATCGTCGAATAAACCAAGTTTGTATTTTACTAAAAGAATTCGCTTAACTGCATCATCAAGTTTTGATTCATCGACTTTGCCACTTAAGACAAGATCTTTTAAGTGATTAATGTAAGCGTAAGCCATCATGTCCATATCACTCCCCGCGTTTACTCCATACATTGCAGCTGTTTTCTGATCTTTCGCATATCCGTGGTTTTGCATTTCGCCAATAGAACCCCAGTCTGAAACCACAAAACCTTCGAAACCCCATTCTCCTTTAAGAATATCTCTTTGAAGAAAACTACTTCCTGTAACTGGAACACCATTGATATCTTGAAATCCATTCATAAATGTCATCACGCCAGCATCTGATGCAGCTTTGAAAGGAGGAAGAATAACATTGTATAAAGTATTCATACTTACTTCAGCTCTATTGTAATCTTTTCCACCCTCAGCAAAGCCATAACCAGCAAAGTGTTTAGCACATGCAGCAATGGTATATGGTGATGAAAGATCGTCACCTTGAAACCCTTTGACTCTTGCTACTGCAATTTTAGAACCGAGAAAAGCATCTTCTCCTGCACCTTCCATTACACGACCCCATCGCGCATCTCTACTCACATCTACCATTGGTGCAAATGTCCAATTGATACCGACTGCACTTGCTTCTTTTGCAGCATAAGAAGCTGCTTTTTCTATTGCTTCAAGATCCCACGAAGCAGATTCACCTAAAGGAATAGGGCCCATGATTTTATGACCATGAATAACGTCGAACCCAAAAATCAAAGGAATGCCAAGTCTAGAATTCTCAACAGCTAATTTTTGAATTGCCCTAATGTCTTTTACTGTTTTCACATTCAACATGGAGCCCACCATTCCGTTCTTGATTTGTTCGTATTGTTCTGCAGAATTTCCATTTTTAGGAGCTGGTCCTGTAGGATCGAAAAAACCAGTATACTGATTCATTTGACCTATTTTTTCTTCCAAAGTCATTTTGGAAATCAGGTCATCGACGAATTTTTCTCCGTTTGTTTGAGCGTGTAAAGGTAAAGACGAGATGGCATATAATGCCACGACTAAAAAACAGTTTACTATTTTTAGCATTGTGATTTGAATTTGATTAGGTATTCAGAATCGCTAGGCGTTCTGTTAAACCAAAAGTAACATTCCTTTATGAAATGTGCAGATTTATAGTAAAGATTTTGATAAGTATGTTTAAGGTATAACCCTTCAATGGGTCGATCTAAACATATTTCATTCCTCCTCCCTTTTCGTCGAGAGACTCTAAACTCGGCCCATTTCTATTCCTTATGCGGAGAGTGTTTTTCTGAGTAATGTTCTTTGTCAATAAAAAGAAAGTGAGCTATATTGTGAATTTAACTGGTAAGTAATGCGATTAAAAATTTAATCCTACACCAAAATAGATTTTCTCATGATTTCCTATTCCACCTCTAAATAACCATTTATTAGTTGTATATCTAAGACCGATATTACCAATTATTTCAAAACCATTGAAGCGTTCTTCATAGTTGACTGATGGGTCAGGATCAAAGCCAGGAGAGAATGTAAAACTTGTGTATGCTGTGCCTACAGAAACTTCCAGAGGGCCAATGAGTTGAACAATTCCTAAGCTTAGGTAATTTTCATGAACTTTGGCATTCGTATCGAAATCAAAATTGTTACTTAAGTAATTCCCATAACCTATTCGAGCCCGAGTACTAAATATATTCTTTTGTACTAATGTTCTTTCATAAGAAATATTGGCTTGACTAACGAATATAAGGTTCCCATATGAAACATGTATAGAATTATTTCTGTAATTATTTTGTGCAGACATTTGAGTAAAAGCAAAACAAATGAATAGGGAGAATGATACTATTTTTAAAAACATATGTATTTATTTAGCTTGATTGACTTTGTTTTTAAACGAAGGATTTAATTAAAGTGTTGATTTTCACTTTTAATCCTATAGATCTAAATTTATATGTCTTTTGGGTTTAAAGCCCAAAATATAAAAGACCACTTCCTAGGAAATCATCTTATTTCTTTGATTTGTCTGATTTTTGATATTAATATTATCAAGACTTTACAATCTTTAATATGTGATCTCCTGACTTCACAAAATAGATTCCATTGGTTAAGAAAGTCATATCGATGT